>JBAPTX010000025.1:0-9870 GCA_049282375.1 Calditrichia bacterium | reverse complement strand
AATATCCACAGCCAGATCCCTGTGCGGTTCTTCCAGGGCGCGAAACTGGCTTTCCAGCAAATCTTTATTAAAAAAGTGGTTTTTTCGTTTTTTCAGTCGCTCTTTAATAAGGTCAAAATCCCCTTTCAGAAAAACAAAATTTACTTCCCGTCCCTGACCCTTGAGAAACTCACGATAATCTTCTTTTAAGGCCGAACTTGAAATAACTGCATTTTTGCCGCGGGCATCCAGTTCTGTAATCAGCTTTTCCAGAGATTCCAGCCAGGCCTGCCGGTCCTTATCTGTCAGCGGAATTCCCTTTTCCATTTTATCAATATTAGCAGGGGAATGATAATCATCCCCCTCATAAAAGGGCCATCCGGTTTCTTTTGCCAGCAGCTTGCCCACTGTGGATTTTCCCGAACCGGAAACTCCGGTCAGAATGATAATCAAATGTGGCTCTCCATTTTAAAAATCGCAGATATCTTGGCAATCCGAAACCGATAGTTTTGTTCCGGCGGATGACTGCAAATTTATTTTTCGCCCTTTGTTTAGTTCAGATGATTCCGGGGTGAATATCCAATTTATGAAATCCAATAAACCATTCTGTTTGCTGGAAAACTATTCTTACACCTGTGATTAATCCTATGTGCTGATGGATAATTCCTACACCCCGGCAGGATTCAGAAAAAAATACGGCTGCCGGCAATGATCCCGTTTTTTTTATCCCGGGAAAACGAAAGATAGTTATAACCGATATAAAAACTGGAGCGGTAAAAATGGAAACTGAAGGTGAAGCGGAAAATCGAAAAATTTCCCTGATCGGGTTTTCCGGCAATATAAAACAATTGAAAGCTCCAGGGTTTTTTAAGGTAGTATTCTGCAGCCACATGGATGGTCGGGAAATACTGGGTATCGGTTTGCTGCCAGACTGCAGCACCGAGCCCCGCTAAAATCAACCCGTTTATGCGCCGGAAAATATGGTACTCGGCACCGATCCCGTAATCGCGCTGGTAGCGATATCCGCCTTTGTAATTCTCGGCAAATTCATCATAATATCCCCTGAATCCGAATCTTCGTACCGGTGCGCCCATTCCGCTGAAATGAACCCCCTGAAAAGCAGAGCCCTGAAAATAGTAGTGACCGGACAGCCGGACAGCGGTTGTCCGTGTACTGAAAGGGGAATACCACCCCTCGCCGTCCAGGTGATACGGGAATCCGGAATAATACAGGTCAGTGGGGGCTGACTGCAGTGAATCCGGCACATTGATCAGAAATGCTTTTCCGGTTTGCTGCTGTTGCCTGCCGGAAACAGGACTTTGTGCTCTGCAAATCGAAATGAGCAGGATGAGAAGCAGGTTGCCGCAAAATAGAAGCTTTTTTAATCCGATGCGCCGCATGAAATTTCCCTATCAATAATCAGCTCATAAAGAAATCAAAATTTAAATGGTTGTCAAGCGCCAACTCATTTGCGGGAAGTGGTCTGTTGCGCTTCAGCGGCAGGAAAACGTCTGCGGCTGAAGCGGTCCATCAGCAGATAAGCTGCGGGTATAACCAGCAGGGTCAGGAAGGTGGAAGTTGCCATTCCTCCAACTACCACGGCGCCCAGCGGCTGAAGGGCTTCGCCGCCTTCTCCGAACCCCAGTGCGATCGGCAGCATGCCGAAGATGGTGGTCAGTGAAGTAATCAGAATAGGGCGCAGCCGGATGGTTCCCGCAGTGAAAACAGCTTCGCGGAGGGCCATTCCTTTCCTGCGCAACTGATGAATATAATCGATGAGCAGAATACCGTTATTCACTACAATCCCCACCAGCATGATCATACCCAGAAGCGCATTCATACTGAGGCTGGAATTAAAAATATAAAGGCCCAGAATAACGCCGATTACCGCCAGCGGAATGGAAAGGGCAATAGTAAAGGGATGCAGAAAAGAATTGAATTGTGACCCCATCACCACATAGACCAGAAAAATTGCCAGCAGCAGCGCCTGGAGCAGGCTGCGGAAAGAATCTGCAATGGCCCGGGACTGCCCGCCAAAGGCCAGGTAATAGCCGGAGGGCAGCGGTAACGATCCCATTTTTTCCTGCACGGCACCGGTTACCGCCCGGCGGCTGCCGCCGCTGATATCCCCGGTGATCTCCACAAAACGCTGTTGATCGAGCCTTTTAATCTGTGCGGGAGTGGGCTGCAGCGATACCTGCGCCACGGCTCTCAGGGGAATCACTTCACCGCCGGGGGTCACCAGGGGTAAATTCATTAAATCAGTTATATTTTGCAGGTTTTGTTCTTCCGCCTGCACGGTAATATCGTATTCTTTACCAAAACTGCTGAAGCGGCTGGTGCTTCCGCCCTGGACCGCCAGCCGGATGTTATTTGCGATTTGCGCGCTGTTTAATCCCAGGTCCCAGATTTTATGCCGTGAATAATGCAGACCAAATTCAGAAAAACTTTCTCCGACGGAGCTGTTCAGATTAATTACCCCCGGCACTGAATTTATCCGGTCAAGGGCCTGCTGAGCCAATTGCTGCAACACCCCGGTATCATCCCCTAAAATTCGCACGTTTACCGGTGCGCGGCGCATCCCCTCCGTGATATCCGTCTGCCGCACTGCCAGCTTTGCTCCCGGAAGGTTCTGCCAGAGCTTCCGGTATTTGGCCATTATCGCGCTGATCTGCGAACGGTATGCCTGCTTTAGTTGAATATTAATGACGGCGAAGTTGGGTTTTTTCTCACCACGGGCGGAAAAAAGGCCCGCTGTGGTGAAATACTGCTGCACTTCTTCGGCATTGGCCAAGTCCGCTTCCAGCGTTTTTATCAGTTGATCGGTTACTTCCAGCCGGGTCCCCTCCGGCATTGTCACTTCTGCACGGAATTCCGATTCGTTGATAGCCGGAAGCAGCTCCACATCCAGCCGGGGACCCAGAAAGAAAAGGCAAATCCCCAGCAGAGCGAAACTGAAGATCAGGGTCAGAACAGGATGGCGCAGTGACCATCGCAGCAGCGGCCGGTATCCGCCCAGAATTTTATCGAAAACGGACTGCCAGCCGCTGCCGATTTTGCCCATCATCCCTGTACCGGGGTGTGTCCGCATCAGGTAAAAACTCAGCATTGGAACAACTGTCAGCGCCACAAGAATAGAAAATGAAAGTGCGAAAACCACGGTGAGGGCCAGTTCACCCAATAAAACCGCAAACAATCCTACCAGAAAAGCCAGCGGTAAAAATACTACGATGGATGTCAGGTTGGAGGCGGTTATCGCCAGCCCCACCTCACGGGTGGCCGCGCTTACCGATTCTATGCGGCTGACAGTGGAAGGCTGCCGCAGATGGCGGAAAATATTTTCCAGCACCACGATGGATGAGTCCACAATCATGCCCACCCCTAGGGCCAGCCCGCCCAGCGAAATGGTGTTAATGCTGAGCCCGAAGGCTTTTATCAGCACGAAAGTGCCGATGATGGAAATGGGGATGGAAAGAATGATAATCAGCGTATTGCGCAGATTTCCCAGAAAAAGCAGAATGATCAGGGAAGCCAGTACGGCACCGATGGCGGCGTTTCTCAGCACATTATTTACCGCTTTTTTAATAAATTCCGACTGGTCACGGATAATCTGTATCTGCAGATCGGCCGGCAGCAGCCTGCCGATGTCGGCAATCTCCTGTTTTACCTCCTCAGCCATGGCGACCGTATTGCCTCCGCTTTTTTCCCGGATTGATACACTGACCACTTCCCGGCCGTTCAGCCGGGTAAAGGTTTCGGCTTTGGAATTTTCTAGGTTTACTCTGGCCACATCTTTTAAGAAAATGGGATTTCCGTTGCGGGAGGCGATTACGGTATTTTCTAAATCCTGCAGCCGGTTGAATTTTCCAATTGAGCGCACAAAATAATTTTTCAGCCGGCTCTCCATTTTGCCTGCGGCCAGATTCAGGTTTTCGGCGGCCAATGCTCCCTGGATTTGCGGCAGAGTAATGCCGTATGCGGCAATCCGGTCAATATTCACCCACACCATGATCCGTTGTTCCGTACCGCCGCCAATCTGTACGGTGGCGACGTTCTCCAGCCGCAGCAGTCTGTTTTTAACCTTCTCTTCCACTAAATTGCGGATCTCATTTAAATCCCGCTGCGGGGAAGCAAAACCCAGTTCAATGCCGGCGGGAATAAAATCCTGTACCTGGAGTACCACCGGCGGGCGCACTCCGGGCGGAAAACTGCTTCTGGCTTTTTCACTCTGTTCCTGCACAGTAATTTTGGCCTCATCAAAATCTACATCCCAGGCAAATCGAACCGTCACCTGGCACATCCCTTCGGAACAGGTGGTTTCCAGCTCGTCCACCCCCTCAATGGTGCTGAGGGATTCCTCCAGCGGAACCGCCACCTGATCTTCCACTTCCTGCGGACCGGCAGCCGGGTAGGGGACCATCACAATCAGCGTTGGGGCTGTAAATTCCGGCCAGAAAGACACTGGAATGTCGGAAAGAGAAAAGAAACCCAGTACCATCAGCGACAGAACAATCAGAATCACGCCGACCGGGTTTCGAATGCTTGTTTCAGCGATCTTCATAAATCATTTCCTCGGCAACCCGTACCTGCGCCCCCGGTTCCAGCAAGGTCTGACCCAATACGATCACCGAATCACCGGCCGATATCCCTTGAAGCGCTTCCACCCGGTTATCCATAAAAATTCCTGTTTCAATCCGTTTTTCCCGGGCTTGCCGGCGGGTGATCAAATAAACATATTTTTCCGCTCCGCGATTTATAACCGCATCCAGCGGCAGTAAAATTCCGGTGTGGCTTCCCACTTCCAGAATGGCCGTTCCGGACATTCCCGGCAGCAGCCGATGGTCTTTATTTTCAATTTGAATTTTTATTTGTGCCATCCGGGTTACCGGATCCAAAACGGGCAGAATATCAGTGATCCTGCCTTTCAAGAGCTTATCCACGGCTCCCGCCCGAACGGCGGCGATTTGTCCGGTTTTGATTTGGCCGATATATTTTTCCATCAGGCCTGCCAGCAAATACACTTTGCTGATATTGCTGATTGTATAAAGCGGCTGCTGCGGAGTTACCCGGCTGCCTGATTCTACAGCATCCCGGCTGATTATGCCGCTGCCGGTGGCTTTTACTTTCTGAGAACTATACTCCATTCCCGGAATATCCTGCTGAATTTCCGCCAGCACATCCCCGTCATTTACCCGGGCTCCTTCTGAAGTGTATTCCTTTACCACCAGACCGGGGACGCGCGAGAAAATTTCCAGCTCAGTTTGCGGGATGATGCGGCCGTTCAAGCGGATGGTTTCGGCAATGGCCGCTTCTTTGGCAAGGACAATATTAACTGCTGTTGCGGCGGGAGCTTCCGGAGAGGCGGTTTCCTGCGACTGGCGTGAATCGCTGCAGCCGGCTGCAATAACAATCATCAGGAAATGGAAGAAAATGTTTGATTTCATATCCGGCTCCGCAATTGCAGTGAGTTCATTTTGGTCATTCCAGGGAATATCCGAACCATTGGTAATCCTCCATATTCCCGCTTAAATCTATCTTTGCCATTATATGATTGAAAAGCGCCTGCAGGGACATCAGCTCGCTTTGCGCGAGAGTCTGCTGGGCATCGAGCACATCAAGGGAGGAGGCAATTCCCTGTTCATATTGCGTTTCGGCCACTTGTAAAGCAGTACGCGCCAACTCCATATTTTCCTGCTGAGAAAGGTATTTATCTCCTGCCTGCCGCAGGGTTATCAGCGCCTGCCGGACTTGCATGACAATCATTTTCTGCAGATCCGCCGCCTGAAGCTGAAGTTGTTCCTTCTGCAACCGCACCTGCTGGACACGGTGCCGGGTGGCAAATCCGTCAAAAAGCAGAAATGATAATTGCAGGCCGGCATTCCAGTTGTCCACAAACCGGCCCGGATCAGTAGGATCAAATCCGTTTTGAACATTATAGCCTGAAAAAGCCTGCAGACGCGGCCTGTTCTGAGTTTGAATAATATTTGCCTGATATTGACTGATTTGCTGCTGCAGGTTTAACAACTGCAATTCATTGCGGTGTAGCAGCGCCTTTTCAATTATGAATTCTTCATTTATGATAACAGGTTTAAAATCAAGACTTCCTGAGATTTGAAAACTGGTATCGGACAACCCCATTGTCCTGGCAAGAAATAAATGGCTGTTATTTAGATTCCCGCGCGCCTCCTCAAAATTGGTTTCCATGGTTTTTACCCGGACCTCACTGCGGAGGATTTCCATGCGCGGCACGCCGCCGGCCTGATAGCGGGCGCCGGTCAGTTGGTGCAGTTTTTTTGCCCGTTTCAGATTTTTCCGTTGGAGCTGGATAATTTCGCGATTCAATAACTGACTGAAATATGCCCGCAATACCTGATCGGTGATCTGAAGCGTTTTTTGCTGTTTCTGCACTTTTGAAAGCGAAATGCCGCTCTCCGCCATATTGATGCTGCCGGCAATTTGCCCCCAGGTAAAAAGGGCAAGCTGAGTCCGCGCATCCAGTAAATAGCGGTTTTGAGTACCGAATTTAAATGTCCGTTCGCGGTTTCCCATGGGAATGGTAAATGAGGTGACTTCTCCGATATGAGTATAAGTGCCGGTTAACGACAACTGCGGCAATCGTTGTGCCTGGGCTTCCCGGTACTTTTCCCTGGCCTGTTCAATCGACAATTCCGCTGCTTTCAGGGATAAATTGTTTTTAAAAGCCAGCTTCAGGCAGTCCGCCAAAGTGAGCTCTGTGCGGCTCTGTCCCTTTAGACCGCTGTTGAAGAAAAGCAGGGAAATTATAAGCAGTGAAATATGAAGAAAACGGGTCAATTTGTATCCGGTCATATTTATCTTGACCTTATTCTGAATCTTATTTTGTCCGCAGAGAAGCACTTTTCTGCATCAGGTTCATTACCTGTTCAAAAGCGGCGACCAGTTGTTCCTGTTCCGCGGTTTCAAGCGGCGACAACACATTCTGATAAATATTCCCGATAGACGAAAGATGGTCATGCAGCACTTGATCGGCTTTGGCAGATAATGAAAAAAGGGTAAGCCGGCGATCGGCCGGATCCTTGCTGCGATTTAAAAATCCCTGTTTTACCAGCCGGTCCAGCATTTCGCTGGCGGTGCTCTGGGCAATGTTAAGGTTGTTTTTTAACTGATTGACGGAAACAGATCCCCGCCGGAAAACCAGCATCAGGACGCGGTACTGGGCAAGTGAAAAATCAGTTAATTTGACCACTTCTCCGGCCAGATTATGAAACATGTGCATGATGGGAAGAAAGGCACGGGAAAAACGGTCAATCCGGATTTTCAGTTCATCACTCATATTTATATCGCTTTTCGATATATCGGTTTCCGATAAAATAAAATATTTCTGAATTCAGATCAATAGTAAAATGAGATAATGTCAATTTTGTGATAAATGTCCGGTTGCAGGATTCTCAACTGAACGAAATTTACGGTTGTGTGTATAAGGGTTCTAAAGAATGGAAAGGGATTTGTTGATACTGGAAGTTCTTTTTAAATAATGGGGAGATGCGGAGGGGGTGTTTCCCGGCCTTAATCCCATCTCCAAATGTAACAACTCATAAAACAGGAGGTTTGTTTATGCGAATCAACAAAGTAATGTTTGTAGCGATTGTAATCTTGTCTCTGGGACTGCTGCAGGTCGTATCTGCAGAAGGTCCTTTAATGGTGGGCATTGAAGGAAATGTTGCCGTGCCGATGGGCGACTTTGGTGATGCTGCCAAAACCGGCCTTGGCGGAACCGCCTTTGTGGAATATATGGCCACTCCAAACATGAGCTTGAGCGGCAAAGCGGGTTATCTTTACTTTGGAGGGGAAAGCGAAGGCTTCAGTTTTTCCGCTGTTCCTATCCTTGCGGAAGGCCGCTATTATATGGGCATGCAGGGCGAAATGCGCCCCTTCCTGGGAGCACAATTAGGCGTGCATATCTTTTCTTTTAAAACGGAGTTTAACAATCCCATCACCGGTGAAAAGATGGAGGAATCCACCTCCGAAACAAAGTTCAGTTTTGCACCTACCATTGGTATCCGGGTTAATCAACTGGATATTTCGGCATTTTATATGCTGATTTCCGATGACCCTTCAAGCCTGAATTATGTTGGTTTCCGTATTGGTTTTGGCTTCCCCATGGGGAGTTAAGATTCTGGATATAGTTAAAAAGAAAGGCTGCGGCGTTTTGCTGCAGCCTTTTTTTTATGCATGGTGAACGGATAATTCACAGTATAGGTTGATGAAATTAATCTTCATCTTTCGTCCTTTTATGTTGTCAAAACAGCGCAAATCCGTCTCACCAGTGATATCTGCATTCAATATCTGTTGTTTACCTGCCCTCGCCTCGATACAATTTCATCCCTGAATCATTCGACTAGCGGTTTGTGGTTTCTAAGTGTTTGACCAGCAAACGTATCGCTGCATAGTGGCTCCGGCGGAGTAAAAAGAACGGCGTACGGCTGATGACAGTCGAAACCTGAAACGCAAAGCCGGCAGCTTACTCCTTCCTGATTTAATTTGCAAAAACAGAGGAGGCTGTTTATTTTCTTTTAGCTCTGTCTAAAATTGTTGACACGATAAACGGGAGTGGTTCTATGTACAATGAGATGGAAAAAATAAAAAAAGCAAAAGTAGAATGGCTGGACAATAAAAAATCCCGCCAGAAAGATCGTCCGGAAAAATTCGTTACGGCATCATCGGATCCGGTAGAGCCGCTGGCCACACCGGCCGATATCGAAGGACTTGATTTTTTTCGTGACATCAATTTCCCGGGAGAATTTCCCTACACCCGCGGTGTTCACGCCAACATGTATCGCGGCAAGATGTGGACCATGCGGCAGTTTGCCGGATTCGGCACCCCGGAAGATACCAACAAACGGTTTCATTATCTGCTCCGCAACGGACAGCACGGATTATCTGTTGCGTTCGACCTGCCCACGCTGATGGGCCGGGACGCCGACGATCCGCTCAGCGAGGGCGAAGTAGGCAAGTGCGGGGTGGCGGTCAGTTCCCTGCAGGATATGGAAACAGTATTTTCCGGCATTCCGCTGGATGAAGTCAGCACTTCCATGACCATTAACGGTCCGGCGCCCATGCTGTATGCGTTTTATCTGGCCGTGGCGGAAAAACAGGGTGTGCCTCTGGAAAAACTGCGCGGCACCATTCAGAACGATATTTTAAAAGAATACATTGCCCAGAAGGAATGGATTTATCCGCCGCATCCCTCCATGCGGCTGATTGTGGATATGATGGAGTTCAGTGTGGAAAAGGTGCCGCAGTGGAATACCATCAGCATCAGCGGATATCATATTCGCGAAGCGGGATCGACGGCTGCGCAGGAGCTTGCGTTTACTCTTGCGGATGGATTTGCATATGTGGAAGCCGCTGTGGAGCGGGGACTGGACGTGGATGATTTTGCACCTCGGCTGTCCTTCTTCTTTAATGCCCATAACGATTTTTTTGAAGAGATTGCCAAGTACCGAGCAGCCCGCCGCATCTGGGCCCGGAAAATGCGCGATAAATACGGCGCGAAAAACCCGCGGTCCTGGCTGATGCGGTTTCATACCCAGACGGCCGGCTGCACCCTCACCGCCCAGCAGCCGGAGAACAATATTGTGCGGGTGGCCTATCAGGCGCTGGCGGGTGTTTTGGGCGGCACCCAATCTCTGCACACCAATTCCCTCGACGAAACGCTGGCGCTGCCTTCGGAAAAGGCGGTTAAAATTGCACTGCGCACCCAGCAGATTCTGGCACACGAAACCGGCGTTGCTTATACCATTGATCCGTTGGGCGGCAGCTACTATGTGGAAATGATGACCAACCGCATGGAAGAACAGGCGGAGGATTACTTCCGGCGCATTGACGAGCTGGGCGGGGTCATTCCGGCAC
>JBAPTX010000024.1:0-5256 GCA_049282375.1 Calditrichia bacterium | reverse complement strand
ACCCTCGGAAACCGTCTCGCCTCGGTTTCGGTCCTTGCGATCGTCCTGCTCGTGAACCTGAGGAGCGTTTCAGCCTCCGGGCTGACGGAGGACGTCATTGTCGCGGTGAAGCTCCTGGTCCTGGGGGGGATCGCCGCCATCGGTCTCGGAGAGTTTCAAGTTGACCGCCTGGAGCCACTCGACAACGCGGGGCTGGCCGGCGTACTCCTCGGAGCCGCAGTGATATTCGTCGCATACGAGGGCTTCGAGCTTCTTTCCTTTGACTACGGAGAAATCGACCGACCGCGTGTGAACCTTCCCCGCGCGCTCTACATATCCGTTGCTGTCGTGGCGTTCACCTACGTCGTCGTGACGATCGGCTCGCAGATGCTGGTCCCGGACCGGATCATCGTCGAACAGAAGGAGGTCGCCTTTGCCGTCGCCGGCCAGCAGGCTCTCGGGACCGTCGGATTGTGGGCGGCAACGGTGGCGGCGCTGTTCTCAACCGGCTCGGCGATCAATGCCACCCTTTTTGCCACTGCACGGCTTGCTTATACCGTAGCTGAAGACGGAGAACTTCCCGCCGTGCTGGCTCACAAAAATCCGGAAGACGTTCCGGATCGTGCTGTGATCGGTCTGGGAACCGCGGCGGCAGCTCTTGCCGCTCTGGGGACGCTCACGACTTTAGTCGAGGCCGCAAGTCTCGCGTTCCTTTTTACATTTACCATTGTGTCCGGCCTTGCCTTTCGCCAACGGGCAGGCCTGCGGGTAATCACCGGGTTTGGCGCATTGACCGGAGCCGCGGCTTCGGTTTCACTGATTGTTCGTCTGGTCAGAACCGATCCGCTGGCATTGATTTTTCTGATGGTGCTGGCTCTGATCGCGATGTTCGGACGACCTATACTGCTGCGCTATTTTAGATGAGGAAGTGAATACACCCGGATTGAAAAAATGACTGCCGCTTCTTAATCCGGCACAGGCTGCAGATCTGATATTTTTTGAGAAGAGGAATCCTGATGGAGAAGAAAATTTTTTCAAAAAAAGATTTGGACGAAAAATCAAGTAAAGAGCTTATCAAAGAACTTGCCACCGATCCGGAAAACGGCCTTTCAGCAAAGGAAGCACAGCAGAGGCTGGTAGTCTATGGTGAAAATGTATTGGAAGAGGAGCAAACAAATCCCCTGCTGGAATTTCTCTCCCACTTCTGGGGCCCGATACCCTGGATGATTGAAATCGCTGCGATTCTGGCAGGCTCGGTGCAGCGCTGGGAGGAATTCAGCGTCATCGTTCTGCTTCTGCTGGTAAATGGCGGAGTGAGTTTCTGGCATGAGAGTAAAGCCAATCAGGCAATTGCGGCCCTGAAAAAAGAGATGGCCCTCAATGCCAGGGCGATCCGCGATGGAGTACGGAAGACCATCCCTGCCAAACAGCTCGTCCCGGGAGATTTAATTGTGCTGCGCATGGGAGACGTGGTTCCTGCCGACGGCGTTCTTATTGCCGATCAGCATCTCAGCACAGATGAATCGGCTCTCACCGGTGAATCACTGCCGGTGGATAAGGAGGATTCCGACCCGGTTTTATCCGGCACCACTGTAAAACAGGGAGAGGCCAAAGTTGTGGTGGTTTCCACCGGACATCATACCCGCTTCGCCCGCACGGTGGAACTGGTGGCCGGTGCAGGGCAGGTTTCCCATTTCCGCCGGGCGGTGATGCGTATCGGATACTTCCTGATGGGCGGTGCCGGTTTTCTGGTACTGACCATTATTACTGCCAGCATTCTGAGAGGCGATTCGGTGATTGAAGTCATTATCTTTGCACTGGGTCTCACGCTGGCCGGCATTCCGGTGGCATTGCCGGCGGTGCTCTCGGTCACCATGTCCATTGGCGCCGGCCGTCTGGCCAAATGGAAAGCCATTGTCTCCAAACTTCCCGCCATGGAAGAAATGGCCGGATTGAAGGTGCTCTGCGCGGATAAAACCGGCACGCTTACCAAGAATGAGCTGGAACTGCAGGATCCGGTAATTTTATCCGCCGAGGACGAGCACGATCTGATCCTGGCGGCGGCGCTGACCACCCGCCGGGATGAGGCGGATGCCATTGATCAGGCGGTATTAAGCGCGCTGGAGGATGATTCCGAACTGGATGATTACACCATTCTGGCATTTCGTTCTTTTGATCCCAACCGCAAGATGGCCGATGCCGACGTGGAATACCGGGGAAAGAAATTCACGGTAGCTAAGGGTGCACCGCAGGCTATTCTGAAACTGGTGAATGCTGATGGCCGGGAGAGAAAAAAAATCTCGGACAAAGTGGATGAAATGGGAGCGGACGGATTCCGGGCACTGGGTGTCGCCCGGAAAGCAGAGAACCGGAAGTGGGAGTATTTGGGACTGCTGTCTCTGCTGGACCCGCCGCGCGAGGATTCAGAGGAAGTTGTTAAAGCGGCCCAGGAGCATGGTATCGATATCCGGATGGTGACCGGCGATCACCTGGCCATCGCCAGGCAGGTTTCCAAACAATTAAAACTGGGGCAGGATGTAAAAATCGCCAGCGAAGTGTTTAAAGCTGGGACCAAACCGGAGGATCCCGGGGTTATTGATCAGGTGGTGCATGCGGACGGCTTCGCGGAAGTGACCCCCGAGCACAAGTTCAATATTATCAAAGCTTTTCAGGCGAAGGATATTATTATCGGCATGACTGGTGACGGTGTGAATGATGCCCCGGCGCTGAAACAGGCCGATGTGGGAATTGCGGTTCCGGGAGCCGCCGATGCCGCCCGTTCTTCCGCGGCGCTGGTGCTCACCGCCTCCGGTCTGGGTGTCATTACCCGGGCGGTGGAAGAAGCGCGCCGCATCTTCGAACGGATGATCAGTTACGCCACTTTCCGGATTACCGAAACCATCCGCCTGCTGCTGTTCATCACCATCTCGGTGCTGGTTTTTAATTTCTACCCGGTAACCGCCATTATGATTATGCTGCTGGCGATCCTGAACGACATTCCCATCATTGCCATCGCCTGGGATAATGCCCCCACTCCCCCCCATCCGGTGCGCTGGAATATGCGGCAGGTGCTCAGCATGGCCAGCATACTGGGAATAGCCGGGGTTATTTCTTCCTTTTTATTTTATTATTATCTGCGGGTTCACACCGGTTTCCCCCAGGATGTTATTCAAACAATGGTTTTCCTGAAACTGCTTGTTGCCGGACATATGACCATTTTTCTGACCCGGACACCATCGGCTGTCTGGGACAGACCCTTTCCTAACCTGCGGCTCTTTATTCCACTGGAAATTACTCAGATTATCGGAACGCTCATTGCGGTCTACGGCATTCTGGTCACGCCGGTCGGCTGGCTGAATGCAGCGATCGTATGGGCATATGCACTGGTCTGGATTCTGCTGCTGAATGGTGTAAAAATGATCACCTTCAAGATGCAGAAACAAATAGACATTTAATTCCATGAAAATACGAACCATAAACGGCACGGCCGCTGGATGATTTACGGTGTGCATCTGCAGGATGAAGTGCTTGTGAAAATCTATAATAAAAATGAACTGAAAATTCTGGCCATAACCAAGGGGAAATGACAGAAGAAAGCAGTTTAAACAGCCGTATCCAGAGCAAGTGTCCTTCATCGGGATAAACAGTGGATTCACCGTTCTCTGGATTTTTTATGTCGCTGATTCCAAAGTTGAATTATCCGGAATTGTCTTATTAGCAGGCGCGGCCTGAAGTTGCGGTCCCTGTTTGGATTCAATCAAAGTTAGTATGCGGAAGAATCTTTAAATCTTGGACAGTGATGTGGGCTTATTTAAAATATTGCACATTAATTTTAAAATTCATAAATTTTATAGAAGGATAGTTATTGTACGCCGTTCGCGGTTTATACTGACTTTTCTGATGGGTTTTGCCCAGTTCCCACCACTTGAGGTATAATAATTACCCGATGAATCAAAAAATTTGCAATAACAGTTCAGGCTGATAACTGCTGATCCATTAAATCCGGAATTCACCAGATTTTTGGGGCATATCTCCACCAGAGTTTGAATCTACTTGTGCTGTTTTTCTCCTGCGGCATTTGTGAATCGTTCACCCGGTGATATTTCATAGTCAGCTGTGAACCTATTCACTATAACCTTTATCTGCTTGACTGTCATTTAGAAGAGACCGGGCAATAATGGGATCAATGAATATCAACTTATTAATCAGGGAGATCCTCTCATGAAATTGTCACCTGTTTTAATCTCTTTACTGATGGCCTGCACATTACTGCCCGCCCAGCAGGTCATCAGCAATATCATGCTGCCGGACAGTATGGGCGGCATGCCCGATGGTGCCTACTGCTGTGTGTATAATGAAGCCAATAACTGCATCTATGTGGGCGGGGTGGACCAGGTAACGGTGATCGATGGCGCCACCGACCGGAGAACTGCCCGAATTCCCGTTGCCGGGCCCGTCACCAGCATGTTGTGGGTACCCGGCGAGAACAAAATTTTCTGCGCCCACTATACTGACGCCAGAGTGACAGTCATCGATGCCGCCAGTAATAATGTGATCACCACCCTGCCGGTGGGGGTAAATCCCATCAGCCTGGCATACAGTCCCATTAACAACCGGGTTTACTGTGCCAATCAGCACAGCCGGGATATCGATGTCATTGATGCCGCCGGCAATATGAGCATCACCGTCATGCCCTTTCCGGACGAGCCCTTTGATATTATATATGTGGAAAACGGGGGCGGAGCACTTCTTGACAATGTCATATTGTGCGCAGGCGGAGAGTATCTGGGTTGGTTTTATTGTAATATCAACCAGCCGGGTCAGCAGCATCACTTGAGTGGTTCGGATTTTTCCGCGACGGCATGGAACACCACCAACCACAAGGGATATTTTGCGGATCGCGCAAAGGATCAGGTCATGATTTTGGGCGGGTATAATCATCCTGTGGTGGGCGATGAGCCGGTGGCGCTGGTTTGGAATGAAACCGGCAATAAAATCTACTGCGCCAATTTCGCCGGTGATAATATAAGCGTCATTGACGGGATAACCGATAACATGATCGCCACCATTCCGGCCGGTGACGGGCCGCTGGGGTTGTGCTGGAATTCGCTGGAGAACAAAATTTACTGCCTGAATTCCGAGAGCGATGATATCACCGTTATCGACGGGGTAACCGATACACTTATCACTACTTTACCGGCCAAAGGAATCTATCCCTATCCAGCCTACTCTCCCTATTATGGGGCTACTATAGTGAAGCCGCACCTGGCCTTCAAC
>JBAPTX010000023.1:0-2123 GCA_049282375.1 Calditrichia bacterium | reverse complement strand
CCTATGTACTTTCCTTTACCCAGGCATTATACAGCGAACTGAAAGACAGCGGGATATCTGTAACCACGCTGTGCCCCGGGCCCACACGCAGTAATTTTCAGCAAAGATCCGGCCTGGATAAGGCGGACGCTAAATTGCTGAAGCTGGGCTTCATGAGCGCAGAAAAAGTCGCTAGGCTGGGATATAAAGGAATGATGAAGGGAAAACGGCTGGTCATCCCCGGCTTTATGAATAAAATGAGCGCGGCTGCCGGGCGGGTCTTCCCAAACAGAATTCTGCTGCCGGTAGTAAAATTGCTGCATAAGTAATTTCAGAGAGTAGAAGGTAATAAGCAGACCGCCACAAAGATTCTGAATCACTAAGTTGAACACAAATAATAATTCCTTTATCCGAAATTCACGAATTCGCCGCTTAATAGCATACGAGAATTGATCTTGCCAGAGAATAAAGAAAATTCTGTTAATTTGAAGGAAGTCACTATCTACACTGATGGAGCCTGCTCCGGCAATCCCGGACCGGGAGGGTTTGCTGCCATTCTGAAATGGGAAGATCACTGCAAAGAGATTTCGCAGGGATTCCGTTTAACTACCAATAACCGGATGGAAATGATGGCCGTGATTGCGGCTTTGGAGAAATTGAAAAGTACCTGCCGTGTTACGCTTTATACAGATTCAAATTATGTGGCGCAAAGCCTGAAACAGCGCTGGGTGTATGCCTGGCGGTCCCGGGGCTGGATGCGCACCAAAAGCGAACCGGCGAAAAATGTTGATTTATGGGAGAAATTGCTTCCGCTGTACGAGCGTCACCAGGTAGATGTCCGCTGGGTACGGGGGCATACCGGCGAGCCCGATAACGAACGGGCTGACCAACTTGCCGTAAAGGCAATAAAGAGCCCCCTCCTTTTGGTCGATAATATTTTTGAGCAGCAGCAAATGAATAAGAGTCCGTTTAATGAAAAATAAAATACTTCCTGCCGGTCTGATCTTTTTATTGATGATAACCTGCAGCCTCCCCGCCCAGAGCTTCCAGCATTTTTTGCAGCGGGTAAACAGTACGCCGGATTCCCTGAAAACAGCTATTGTGGACAGCTTTATCACAGCCGTTAACCAATTCCCTTATATCGAAGGGGATACACTGGCGCATTTTATTTACCGGGGGAATGGGAATTCGGTAACAGTTCCGGGCGATGCCAATAACTGGGACCCGCAGGCATTTCCCGCCCAGCAACTGTCCGGGACCCACTTTTTCTATTACAGCAGAGCATTTGAACCTGATGCACGGCTGGACTATAAGTTTGTATTGAACGGCACCAACTGGATACTTGACCCGCGCAATCCCTATCAGGTCAGCGGCGGCTTCGGCCCCAATTCCGAACTGCGGATGCCGGACTATGTGCCGCCGCCGGAAATATTGCCGCAGCCGGGAATATCCCACGGCACCATAATTGATACCACCTTTCACAGCGCAGCAATGGGAAATTCACGTCAGGTGCGGGTGTATCTGCCGCCGGGCTACAGCGCTTCTTCGGACAGTTTTCCGGTGGTGCTCTTCCATGACGGGCTGGATTATCTTAATCTGGGTTATGCCCGCAACGTTCTTGATTATCTGATTGATCAGCAGCGCATTCAGCCGCTGATCGCGGTGTTTGTCCCGCCGGTAAACCGGACCCGTGAATATGCGGGAGATCAAATGGCAGTTTTTTCCGAATTTATTGTGAATGATATAATGGCATGGATGGATACTCATTTCCGCACCCGCCAGGCGCCGATCTTCAGAGCTGTAATGGGTTCTTCAAACGGCGGGAATATCTCCATTTACCAGGGGCTGCATTATTCTGCGGAATTCGGCAATGTGGCAGCGCAGTCCAGCAATGTGGAACCGGACCTCAATACCGCCTTTCAGAATTCACCGGCGCTGGATTTAAGATTTTATCTGGACATCGGCACTTATGATATCCCCTTGCTGATTCCGCGGGTGCAAAACTTTGTGCAGGTGCTGCAAAATAAAGGATACGATTATGAATACCAGATTTGGCATCAGGGCCATAGCTGGGGGAATTGGCGTGCACATATGGATAACGCGCTGGAAAAGTTTTTTCCCGGCAATGCCACCGGGTTAAGAGA
>JBAPTX010000022.1:0-37132 GCA_049282375.1 Calditrichia bacterium | reverse complement strand
GAATATGGATGTGCATCTGGAAACCGGACCCATTGTGCGGGAGCCGGATGGACTCGCGCTGAGTTCCCGCAATAAATATTTGTCGGATAGCCAGCGAAAAAAAGCCACGGTTCTTTATCATAGTCTGCAAATGGCGCGCAATTCCGTACAGGACGGAATTTACAGCCCGGCAATAATTCGCATGCAAATGGAGCAGTTTATCCGCAGCGTTCCCGAAGCCGTTATCGATTATATCGCCATTGTTCATCCCTATTCGCTGGATCCGCTGACGGAAATGGGGGACGAAGTGCTGATTGCCCTTGCCGTTTATATTGGGGAGGTCCGGCTGATCGATAATATTGTAATCAAACGGAATTAATCAATTTCAGGCTGTTGCAAGAGCAAGAAAACATCCTGCAATTTAATAAATTTCGATTTACAGGCAGAATTCACAATAAATAACTGACTTATTTTTAAGTTAATAGAGCAGGATAAGCAAATTTAAAAAGGGAAGGGAATAAAATGGAATTGGCAACCATCATACTTGCGGCGGGGCAGGGAACCCGGATGAAGTCGGATTTGCCCAAAGTAATCCATCCCATAAATAAACGTCCCATGATTCACTATGTAATCGATGTGGCTGAAGCAATTGGTTCCGGCCGTATTGTGGTCATCATCGGGCATAAAAAAGAAATGGTGATGGAAGCGCTGAAATCCCGCAATGTGGAGTTTATTGTGCAGGCAGAGCAGTTGGGTACAGGCCATGCTGTTCAGCAGACGGCAGCGCTTTTTAAAGAGTATGAGGGAGATGTACTGGTTCTGTCCGGAGACGTACCGCTGTTGAGTCCTGCCACTTTACAGCAGTTACTGGATATTCATCAGAAAGAACGGCCGATTGCTTCTTTATTAACTGCGGAGCTGGATGATCCGTCCGGTTATGGAAGGATACTGAGAAACCGGGGCGGATTTGTGGAGCGCATTGTGGAACATAAAGATGCCGATGAGGTGGTGCGTAAAATAAAAGAAATCAATGTGGGAATTTATATTTTTAAAGCAAAACCTCTTTTCGAAACCCTTCCGCAGATCAATAATGAAAACAGTCAGGGAGAATATTATTTACCGGATGTGGTTAAAATTTATGTGGATCGCGGAGAGAAAGTTGCGGCGGTTGTGGCAGTTCATCCCGATGAAACTCACGGTATTAACGATGTTGAGCAGTTGAAAGCCGCCGAAGCACTGCTGCTGAACAGAGATTGAAATCACCCGCAATAAATATTGCTTGCCGTAATTAGTTGAACCCACAAAATTCAGGAAAATCTATGAAGTCAGAAGATAAAACCTTTCCCGAACAGCAGGAATTTACCTCCCAACTGAAAGCCCGCAGCAAGATTGTTGAAATTCTGAGCAAAGTTGAAACCCGTCAGGCGTATTCAGATAAGTTGCTGGAGCGGGAAATCCGGGAATTTGAAGATGTTGACCGCCGCTTTATTACAGAAATTGTGAACGGAGTGCTGCGCTGGCAGCTGCGTCTGGACTGGCATCTAAATCAACTATATCTGGGAGAATACGATAATCTGATTCCTGATGTTAAAAATAATTTGCGGTCATCTGTTTACCAGCTTCTGTATCTGGACAAGATTCCGCCGTATGCAGTTTTATATGAAGCAGTGGAAATTGCCAAAGAGCGGTACAATCAAAAGACCGCCAATCTGGTGAACGCCATTTTACGCAACTTTCTGCGCCAGCAGAAAAAGTTTGAGCTGCTGGAAACCCAGTTGGATGTGCTTGATAAAACCGCCTTCAAGTTATCTCATCCCAAATGGCTGGTGCAGCGCTGGATTGAATACTGGGGGATTGATGAGGTTAACCTGCTTTGTGCCGCAAACAATCAGCGTCCGCGCCTCTCGGTGCGCCTGAATGAAATACTGGCTGACAGGGAAAGTTTTTTTAAGATTTTGAATGAAAGCGAAGTCCGCTACGAAGTGCACCCCGATTTCCCTAATTTTATCTGGATTGATAATTTTCAGGAATTCCGTAAACTGGATTTTCTGCAGCGGGGATGGACCACCGTCCAGGATGTGAGTACCGGATTACCGGTACTGGCACTGGAACCCCGGCCCGGAGAAACTATCCTGGATATGTGCGCCGCGCCGGGCGGTAAATCCGGCTATATTGCAGAAAAGCTGCATAACCGGGGTCTTCTGCTGGCAATTGACCGCCGTGCCAGCCGTATCCGTCAGACGCGCGACAACCTGCAGCGGCTTGAGTTCAACAATTATCTGGCACTGGTTGCTGACGCCCTTCAGTTGCCGCTGAACCGGAAATTCGACAGGATTTTACTGGATGCGCCCTGCAGCGGATTTGGTGTTTTGAATAAAAGGGTGGACTTAAAATGGAAGCGGACCGAACAGGACATTGATAATATGAAATCTCTTCAGATGAGCCTGCTGGAATCGGCAGCGGCGGCGCTGAAACCGGGCGGAATTATTGTGTACAGTACCTGCACCATTGAACCCGAAGAAAATGAAAAAGTCATTGAAGATTTTCTGCAGCGATTTTCCGGTTTTCAGCGTGAATCCCTGACCGATCTGATTCCCGGGAAATATCTGGGGAACAAGTATTATGTGCGGACCTTTCCTCATAAACACCAGATGGATGGTTCGTTTGTGGCGCGGTTAAGGCAAACAACCGTTTAATTTGGATGTTTTGTGTTGCTCTCATATCCGTTTTTGCGCCTCTCTGAACGGGATGATTAAGACCACCTGCCGTATCTAACTTTCACTCCTCACCGCTTATTATAACATTCAAAATCAGATGCTTTCCCAAAATACCCGTTAAATAATCTGCAGGGAAAAATATTCAGAATGATTTAAGTCCTCCGGTTCTGTGAATGCAAGAGTCTCTAAATCCGCTTCCATTTCTCATTTCCTCAATCCTTTTCTTCCCGCCTTTTATTGGGATTACTGACGAATTTTCCACCACCTGTTGTCTGAATGGTCAGTTAAGGACGCCTGGTAAAATAAACAGTGTGCCTAAATACTGAATTTCACAATTGGCATTGGGTTTGCAAATCCATTGTACGAAGTTCGGGTAAATACCTGAACAAAGGGATTTTAAAATCATCCGGCAAGGGCGCTTGAATGATTAATGGGTCTTTTAATAAAGGATGATTGAAGCACATGGTAAAACAGTGCAGCATCAACCGGGATGGTTGGGGTTCACTGAAAAATTCAGCGCGGGCGGGGAAGTACAAAGGATCTCCTATAACCGGCAAACCGGATTTCAGCAAATGCAGCCGGATCTGGTGAGTACGGCCGGTAACCGGATTTCCCCCGATCAGACAAATATCCGGATCGTGGCGCTGGGCAATCAGGTTAAAGCGGGTAAGGGAGTTGGCAGGCTGTTCCTGTTCGGTAAATTTCTGCCTGGAAGTACCAGACTGAGGGATGATCCGTCCGCTTATTTCCCAGCTTTTTTCTTTACAGATCCCCGCACAAAGCGCCAAGTACTGTTTTTTAATTTCTCTATCCTTCATTTGACGGTTCAGATGGGCCGCCATACGCCGGGATAATGGAATAAGCAGAACGCCGGAAGTTTCCAGATCGAGGCGGTGAAAAGGGAAGTAGCGGGCAGGTAAAATCCCCTCCCGTTTCAGAAACCCGTAAACATTATGCACAGCGGAATAGGGCGTGGGGGCAGTTGGAATCCCGGCCGGTTTGTTGACCGAGATTAAATCAGCATCACGAAAAAGAATCAGGGAGGACCAATGGATTTGATGACTTTTATTCTCAAGCTCATCATTGTTTTTAAGAAAAATACGGATGAAAGCAGGCGGCGTTACTCTGAAAGAAGCCTTCCGGATTCGCTTTCTGTTCACAAAAACACTGCCCCGGTCAATCAGCCGTTTGGCCTGCCGGCGCGATAAATCCGGCTGCAAATTGCTGAGAACCTGGTCGAGCCGGTTATCAGGGAAGCGGGCAGTAACACTGAAGGAAAATATTTTCATTTAAAGCGGTCCAGGAATTCTTCCGAATAGTAGTTACGGATGACAAGATAAAAGCGGGACAAAAGTAATAAAAGGATTTTATGCAAGTTAATACTCACCATATTTTTGAAGACGAATGGCTGGCAAAATCGCTCCTGGATTATCAGATTCTTGATGAGGAATTTTTGCAGGAATTGCGAACCCGTTTTGCAGACAGTCCCAGTTTTCTGGATGTCCTGCTGAATAATCACTATCTCAGTGCGGAAGATATTGGCGTCTTTATCGAAAACGTTCTGCAGATCCCGGTGGTGGATCTGCAAAATGCAGAAATTCAGGAGGCGGCGGTTGAGCAGTTGCCCGAACGGCTTTGCCGGAAATACCAGGTCTTCCCTCTGTCATTGAATAAAGATCAGATCTCGGTTGCCTTCAGCAATCCCTTTGATCTGGATTCCGAAAAAGAAATTGCCTATCTGACCGGCAAGTACGTAAAAACCTGTTTTGCATTCCGGCATCAGATTAAGGGAAAAATTGAAGAATTCTATGCGCCCGACAAATTTATTGATAATCTGATGGACCGGGCAAAAGTGCAAAATAAGGTGAAGATCAGCGGTGCCGAGGAGGAAGATGATTCATCCTCAGTTGTGCGTCTGGTCAGTATGATCATTGGTGAAGCCATTGCCAGTGACGCCAGCGATATTCATATTGAACCTAAAGATAAAGTGGTTGTTGTGCGCTACCGGGTGGACGGGATTCTGCGGAATATTGTGGAAGTGCCCCGGAGTGTGCAGCAGACCCTGATCAGTCGTATTAAAATTATTTCCAATCTGAACATTGCCGAATCCCGCAAACCACAAGACGGTAAAGCAAAGGTTATTCACGATAACACCGGGATTGATCTGCGTATTTCCATCTTGCCGACCAGTTACGGGGAAAAAGCTGTCATCCGGATTTTAGATCCCCGTAAAGCCCGGGTTTCCTTTCAGCAAATGGGAATTAACGGCGATAATCTGCGCCGGCTGGAATCCTGTTTCAAAAAAACACAAGGTATGATTCTGGTAACCGGGCCCACCGGTTCCGGAAAAACAACCACGCTATATGCCGCCCTGAACCGCATCCGCAATACCGCCAACAACATCCTGACGATAGAAGACCCCATTGAATATCATATTGAAGGTATCAATCAGGTGCAGGTAAATGAAAAAGCAGGAATTACTTTTGCATCCGCCCTCCGTTCATTTCTGCGGCAGGATCCTGATGTAATTCTGGTGGGAGAAATACGGGACGGTGAAACCGCTGAAATAGCAATGCAGGCCTCACTTACCGGTCATCTTGTTCTCAGTACACTGCACACCAATAATGCACTTGGCGCCATTACCCGGCTGGCGGATATGGGAGTGGATGTATATAAAGTGGCTTCTTCGCTGGAAGCGGTAGTTGCCCAGCGTCTGGTCCGCCGGCTGTGCCAGCATTGCAAGCAGGAAAAAGAACCTGATGACGTGGAAAAAAAGCTGAAACCTTATATAACTCAGTTGGGCTTTAAAGCGCATTTTTATAAAGCGGACGGTTGCCAGAAGTGCGGATTTTCCGGTTATAAAGGCCGCAGCGGCGTTTATGAAATACTACAATTAACCACAGAACTCAAAGACCTTATTGCATCCGGCGCTCCCGAATCGGCTATCCGCGAGACGGCCCGTAAGCAGGGCTTTATTAATCTCTATGAACATGCACTGGAACTGATTGCTGAGGGCGTTACCGATTATAAAGAAATGCTGCGGGTCATAAATCCCAATGAGATCAATAATCCTTCCGAAGAGAATGAGAATCCGTCGGTGCCGAATTTCCCCAAATCGGTGGAACCGCCTTTAACAAAGCATATGCCCGGAACAGGCAACACGGCTCCTGCCCTGGGTTCTGCCTCCCCGGAAAGCAGCCGGATACCCAGAGTTTTGCTGGTGGAAGATTCGCCTGACATGCGAAGAATGGTCCGGGTCCTGATGCAGAAAAAAACAAACTGGGAGCTGCAGGAAGCGCCGGACGGTCTGCAGGCACTGGAATTAGTGGAACGGCAGAAGCCGGATGTGATTGTTCTGGATATCATGATGCCTGAAATGGACGGATATGAATTTCTGAATAAACTTCGGGAAAATTTAGCCACTGCCGCCATTCCGGTAATCATGTTAACCGCGCTGAACGGGACTGATACTGAGGTGAAGAGTTTTGAGCTGGGTGCCGATGATTATATCAGCAAGCCGTACAAACCGGATGTGCTGATCGCCCGGGTAAAGCGGCTTCTTTACCGGGTCAATCATCCTCTGGTAACAGATGAGAAGAAAAAGAGCAGTATGCCGAACCGCGAACTCAGGTTAGTATAGGAAAACTCAGGATGACTCTTTTAATGTTTATCGGCGGTACTTTAATTGGCAGTTTTCTCAATGTATGCATTTACCGGCTGCCGCAAAAAAAGTCCATTTGGCGGCCCCGCTCTGCCTGTATGCATTGTGCTTCGCCGGTGCCGTTTTATTTGAATATTCCGGTTCTCTCTTTTCTGATTTTAAAAGGCCGCTG
This sequence comes from Calditrichia bacterium, assembly GCA_049282375.1. Taxonomy (GTDB): domain Bacteria; phylum Calditrichota; class Calditrichia; order RBG-13-44-9; family RBG-13-44-9; genus JBAPTX01. The sequence continues at coordinate 30,603 of JBAPTX010000022.1, read as the reverse complement.
CCATTCATGTCACCATCCCATTTCGCGGCAGTATCCGGTTGTGGAATTCCTGAGCGGCGTTTTAACAGCGGCTGCTTTTTTTAAGTTCGGTTTTTCCCCCGCCATGCTTTTTTATACCCTTGCCAGCTATTTTCTAATTGTGATCAGTTTTATTGACCTTGCACAGGGCCTCATTTATAACAAACAGCTTCTGCTTTTATTGGCATGTCTCCTGTGCATGAATCTGGCTTTCCAAATTATTCCCTGGCCTCAGGCTGTACTGGGTTTTCTGGCCGGTGGCTTTTCACTGTTTTTATTTGCCTTACTGGGCGAAAAGGTGTTCGCAAAAGAAAGTATGGGAATGGGTGATGTGAAAATGGCGGCGGTACTGGGATTTATGCTGGGCTGGAAAATGGTTCTGCCGGCCATGTTCGCCGGATTTTTTATAGCCCTGCTGGTTATTTTATTTATTGCTGCATATCGACGGCAGGCACCGCGGGAGAGTGTTCCCATGGCGCCTTTCTTTACAATGGGAACCCTGCTTTTTATTTACTGGGGCCCCGCCTTACTGGATTGGTATTGGCATTTATTTATCACAAGGAATTGATGAAAGGATTCGCGGATGCCAAATTATGCATATACTGCAATTGATGTTGATGGCCGCACCATCTTAAACGATATGGATGCACCCAACGAAAAAGAGGTGATTCAGCACCTGCAGCGCCTGAGTCTTGTGCCGGTGGAAATCAGTGTTCAGAAGGAAAAGGCTGCTAAGAATGTTTCTTTTAAAAAAATAAAGATTAAAGATATTATCCTGTTTACCCGGCAGCTTAATACCCTGCTGCGTTCTGGCGTACCCATTCTGGTAAGTTTAAACGCACTGAAGGAGCAGGCGGGTGAATCTCCCTTTAAAGTGTTGCTGGAACGGATTGCCCGCGAAGTGGAGCAGGGTAATGCATTTTCTACCGCGCTGGAGCAATACCCCAAAATTTTTCCTTCTCTGTATATCAATGCAGTTAAAGTAGGAGAGATGAGCGGGACCCTGGAAGAGACCCTGCTGTATCTCGCCAATTACCTTGAAGAAGAGCAGCAGATGAAGCAAAGTGTTAAGAAGGCACTGCGATATCCCATGATGGTCATTATCGGTTTAGTGGTTGCCTTTCTCATCTTCACCATGGCAGTTATTCCCCGCTTTATACCCATTTTTGAAGCCAGTGGTCTGGAGCTGCCCCTGCCAAGCCGGGTCCTGATCGGTCTTTACTACATCCTGTCCACAGCCGGCATTCCCCTGCTGCTGATAACGGCAGTGCTAATCACCGGTTTAATCTGGTATATTCGCCGGCCTTCCGGACGCTTCATGTTTCATAAACTGCAACTGCAGGCCCCCATTTTTGGACCATTACTTCGCAAAGTCAGTATGGCACGCTTTGCAAAAGTGCTCAGCACGATGAACCGTACCGGTATTCCGGTGGTGAAGGCGCTTGACACTATGAAGGATACCATGGAAAACGAAGTGTACCGCCGTGAACTGGACCAGGTTCTGGAGCTGGTTAAAGAAGGCTCGGGAATTGCCAGCGCGGTTCGCCGCAGTCCCTATTTTTCCCCCTTCGTGGTGGAAATGCTGGGCATCGGCGAAAAGTCCGGTGCACTGGATGAGATGCTGGACAGTATTTCCCAGTATTATGACATGGAAGTAAATGAAACCGTAAAGAACATGACAGCGCTGATCGAACCCGTTATTACCGTTTTTCTGGGCGGTATGGTATTGCTGCTGGCTTTGGCAATTTTTCTGCCCATGTGGGACATGATGAGTATTGTTTAACTGTTAATGTTTAAAGGATATAGCCGATAATAAAAAGTAAAGTTCTTTTTTAAATCTCATAAACAATCTGTCCCGCCATTCGGGACGGGAAAACTGCACAAGATGTGCGCATACCAACTCACAGGAGGATTTATTCAATGAAGCGTCTACACAATCAACAGGGTTTCACCATGATCGAACTGATTGTGGTAATCATCATTCTGGGTATTCTGGTAGCCGTTGCGGTTCCGAAATATTTCAGCATGAATGCCAGCGCCCAGGAAGCGGCCTGTCTGGCCAATCAGCGGGCAATCGAAAGCTCTGTAATGATGGAGTATTCTACCCAGTTAGTAGAAGGGCAGGGCTCAACCCTTGGATCAGTGGTCGGCGATTACAATTCCGCCCCCGGCAGCTTTTTCGCAAATGGACAGGAACCCACCTGCCCGCAGGATAACAGTGCCTATACTGTCTCTGCTACAGGGGATGTGCTGACCATTACCTGCCCCAACGGTCATGTATTCGGTGCTGAATAACAGCAGGAGCAAGAATGATGTGGAAGAATGAGCGGGGTACAACATTAATTGAACTGGTAATTGTGATTATCGTCCTTGGGCTGGCCCTGCCTTCTCTCCTCAGTTTAATGGGATTGGTATCCCTGCATTCCGCAAGAAACGGGGTGATGGAAACGGCCGTCACCCTGGCGGAAGCCAAAATGGAAGAGATTATCGGTATAAAAGAGACACACTGGGACTGGTATAAAAATGCCGATCAGTTTGTAGAGGAAGATGTAAATCTGGGAGACCAGTTCAGCCGTCAGGTTACCGTTAAGCAAATATCGGATTGGGGAGAGGAAAAGCTGAATGCCTGGGAAGTTGTTGTCCGGGTAGATCATCCTCAACTGGAAAACGGATATTCACTTACAATGCGTTTTACCCGGTACCAAATTAAGTGAGAAAAAATCAAATGATCTTCTGCAAACGTAACCTCTGTAATCTGCTGAAAGACAATTCCGGTTTTACGCTGATTGAACTGGCCGTTGGTCTGACCATCATGGGAATGTTATCCCTTGTGGTGGCCGGTCTTTTCACGCTGGGCAGCGAATCAGTGAACCGGGTGTACAATACCGCCGGCGGCAGGGCAGCCATGCGGAATGCGCAGCAGGTGCTGCGGTCCGATATACAGAAGTTAAGCGCAGACAGTTTACTTCATACTGAAAAGGATCAGCTCACTTTTTATGATATTGATGGCGTTTATGTCAACTACCGGATTGTTGATCACAATCTGCTGCGGAATGACCGGACCATTTTGACGGGCATACTGAACAAACCGTTTGAGTATCTGAATGAAGATCTTAAAAAGGCAAAAGGCGGCAGCGAAGTTTGTTTTGTAGAAGTGGAATTGCAGATAAGCCCGCAGGGCCACATACAGCAAAGCCGGAATTTATACTATGTGCGGAATTAACTGGAAAAATCAAAATGGCGGCGCCCTTCTTATCAGTGTATTCTTCCTGCTGATATTGGGAATGCTGGTACTCAGCCTGGTAACTCTGACCGTCTCGGACAGCAGTATCGGGGCGTTATCCGGTTCGGAGCGTCAGGCCTTTTATGCCGCACAATCCGGGTTGGAATATGGAATGAAAGCAGTGCTGCAGCAAGATACCGAAGAAACAGGCAACTGGTCTGAAACAATAGATACCGGAGATAACACCACCTGCGAAGTGAGCGCCTTTTTTTATGAAGACAGCCTTCGCCTGCTGGCGCAGGGGCACAGCAGTAAGTTTGTAAAGCGGCTGGAACGCAAATTCAGCTATATCGATGTGTCCGATTATGCCGTTTACAGTGCCGATAAGGTGGAAAATGTAATCACCCTCCCGGATTCGTTCAGTGCACCGACATCATCGTTGATAATGAGCAATGCACCGGTAATGCCGCATTTTGATATTGACTATTTACGCACTTTATCCAAGCCCAACCGCTACTACACCAAACATTACACATTATCTTCCGTTTTTTCGTTCGGCGCCAGCCGTTTGGCTTTTTTTGAAAAAGACCTGACTTTCGATTCCTGGAATTTAAACATGGACGGTTATTTTGTATCGATGGGAAAAATGCACCATAAAACCAAGGACTGGTATAATCTTAAAATCTTCTTTAATACGGTTTACTATTTGCCGGAAGCAAAAAAAGAATTCAAAAAAACCGGACAGGGTATTTTTGTTACCACCGGCGGAATTATTTCGGAAGGCCGGGTATCCGGCGGTCCTAAAATTTCGGAATGTGTTTGGGTAATCCACAACCGGAAGATTATCCGGGATTTTATGCAGTATTCTATTAACGGCGGCCCACTTTTGATGAGATCCCATCGCTGGCAAAATCTTAATTAAAGATGGAATTTGTTTATAATGCAAAATTCTGAAAACCTGAAGACTGAATTAAAAAACGGCGCAAATCGGGATGCGCCGTCTGCTGAAACTCCGGCGGAGTCTGGCCGGCAGAAAAAAATGGGTGAATCCGCAGAGCAAGGTTTTATTCCCGATAATAATTTTTGCTTTTACCGGCCGCTGCCTTTTAAAAACCGTATCATGGCCAAAAAACTGCTGCTGCTGGATATCGGAACCGACAGCGTCTATTATCTGGTGGCCCGTAAGTTCAAAGAAAAAATGTATGTGCAACAATGGGGAATGGAATCCCTTCAGCATGATCAACTGGACCGCTACCGTTCTCTGGAAGTTGCCCTGAAGCTGATCCGGGAAAAGGTTTATCGTTCCGGGATGGCCGTACAAGTTTCTTTTTTTTCACCTGATATAAATATTCGCCAACTGGTAGTTCCGCACTTGAAAGATGCAGAAATAGAAAAAATTATTCTTTATAAAAATAAATCGGATCTGCCCAGCTTTACCGAAGACACTCTCTGGAAATATGAAGTTCTTGAAAAATTTAATGAAGGAAATACACCTAAAGTACGGGTGCTGGTGCTGGTGGTGCCGCGGGAAGTAGTAAAAATGCATATGGATATTTTACAGCAGGCGGGACTCGCACCGGAAGTTTTACTGCCGAGGCCCTTTGCCTTCCGGGGGGCTTACCAGGAATTGATTCACCATAAGGAAGTGGATATCCTGATTGACATTTCCTCCGATACAACACAGATCTGTTTTATGAAAAATGGAAATTTAACGCTGGTGCGCAATTTTGCGGTGGGTATAAGCAACTTGCAAAAAGCAATTGCAAATGGCAATGGAAACGCCAGCAAAGAAGAAAAAGCAGAACGGGAGAGCAGTGATACCGGTGAAGTTAATGCTTCGGACTTGAAAGCACGGCTTCATCAAAAAGTAAATAAATTGAAATCGCATCACAATCCGCTGCTGCAGGAATTGCTCAGTGAGATTCTGCGTTCCGTGGAATTTTTTAAATCCAAAAACAGCGGTCATGAAATCAGCCATGTGTATTTATCCGGGGAAGGGGTAAAACTCAGTTCCCTGTTTACCTATTTAAAATACAATCTGCCATATCCGGTGGATTGGCTGTCGCTGCAATTCAGCGAAGAAAATACTATTCATACCCAATATTCGGAATATGCGGGTTCGCTGGGTATCGGGCTTGCCAGCGCCGGCAGAATGAATCTGGTTCCCAAAGAAATCCGCTCCAGACAACTGTTTCGTAATTTATCATTTTTTGCTTTGCTGGTAATGCTTGCCGCAGGCGGACTTATGGCACTGCACACCTTTTCCCTGAAAAAACAGATCAGTATTTTACAATCCAGAACTCTGGAAACCGAGCAGGCCTATTTAAACCTGGATCCTCTGGAGCAGCAGTATCAGGATGAATTGAAAATTGTAAAAGAAACACAGAATGAAAAAAATCTCCTGTTAGCTCCGGTTAAACCTGTTCCGGAGTTAATAGAAGTGATGAAGCTTTTTTCCAATGAATTACCGGAGCAGGTGCGTCTCAACCGGCTTCAGTTTAACACTATTCCGCCGGCTGCGGGTAAAAAGAACATTGCCGCGGAACAGCAGAATTCCCGCTACCGCATTAAGGCCATTGGCATAATTAAGGGGGATTATCTGGTGGCGGATGTAAATTTGATAAACTTTATTCAGCATTTAAAACATCTGAATTATTTCCGTGATATCCGGCTGGTTTCAAAAAGTAAACAGGCAGATAAACAGCGGTTCGAATTTGAAATAGAATGTTTTTTATAAAATAGCAGGAAAAAATGAATTCCCGAAAATGGTTTTTAATTATTGTCGTGACATTTGTAATCAGTTCAGTTCTATGGTTCACTTTTTACAAACAGCCGTTGAATCTGGAGCTGAAAAAAACGAGGCTTCATTTTGCTGAAGTTACAAATAAGCTCAGGGTTGCCCAGCGGGCCAAACAGGACCTGGAATTGATCCGGCAGCGCCGCGAGCGGGTACAGGATGATTTGACCAAAATAGAAAACCGCATTATTCAACAGGACAATTTAGTGGAATTAACTGCTGTACTGCAGGAAAAAGCCGCCCAGAACAGTTTGGAAATTTATGATTTCACCCCGGTGCTGGAAAGTTATTTCAGTTCGGAAGGAAACGAAAAGGTAAAAGCGCTGCCGGTAATGATTAGCCTGCGCGGACGCTATTTGAATATCGGCCGTTTTCTGGATGATTTTTCCCGGTTCGATTATTTTTTGATTCCCCGCGAGATTGTGCTGGAGAAACTGAATCCAGGCGATAATGATGTTACCGCCACAGTTACCACCAGTTTATATACCTGGAATGGGAAGGCCGCAGATGAATAAATTAAATAAAAGCCAGAAACGGATGATGCTCATATTGATGCTGGCCCTTTGCTATGCCGTTTATGAAGGGGTAACCAACTGGGAAACTTACGCCGGATTCTACAGCAGCAAAAAACCGGTTGTGCAGGGCAAAGTTATAAACTCCGGCAAGTTGGCGGCCACAGACCAGGCAACGGTTAGCCCGGAATATAACCTGGGCTGGGGGAGTGATCCCTTTTATGAAAAACCGAAAGATAAACCGCTGGTGAAGAAGGTGAAAAGCAGCCCGCAGATATATTTGAATCTGCAGGCCATCAGTTACACCGGACCGGGGTCTGTGGTAATGATTAATGACCGTATTCTGAAAGTAGGAGAATATATTTCAGGATACCGCGTGAAAAGTATCGATCCGCAACGGGTGGTTCTGAGCGGAAAAAACGGTTCAAAAATATTAACTTTGAAATAATCCAAGAGGAGCTCACGGATGGAATTGCTTCGGATGTTAATCCTGCTGATGATGATGGCTGTAACCTGTATTCAGGCGCAGCCCGGTTTGCAGGAAACCTTAAACCGGAAGATCAGCGCCCACTTTCAAAATACTTCGCTTCCGGATGTGCTGCGGCTGCTGGCCCGGCAAAACGGATTGAATCTGGTGGTGGGCTCCACTGTAAACGGGGCGGTGACTATTCAGCTCACCGATGTTTCCCTTGCAGACGCGCTGAATGCCATTTTGAAATCTCACGGGTATCATTACGTTGTTCAAAACGAAATTCTGCTGGTTAAACCATTCGAGCTGGAAGTGAACGGTGAGCTGGAGACCCGTATTTTCAAGTTGAATTATCTGGATGGTTTTCAACTGGAAACCACCGTTGCCCCTTTACTTTCAAGCAAAGGAAAAATCCAGCCGCTTATTTCGGAGAATGAGAAAGATGAAATTTTACGCCGGTCGGACATTCTGGTGGTGACGGATGTCTGGGAAAATCTGAATAAAATGGAAAAGCTGATTGCCGGTATGGATACCGAACCGCTGCAGTTGCAGATAGAAGTAAAGCTGGTGGAACGGCTGGTCGGCAATAACACGCAGGTTGGATTCAATTGGCCCACAAAAGTGGGGACTTCCCTTACCGGCGGAGAAGTGACCGCACCCATTACCAAGTCCAATTCGGCACAGCAGCAGCAGCGGTATCTGTCCGCCTGGTACGAACTGCCCAGCATTAATGATGATGTTACTTGGGGGGTGCTGACGGTTGATGAATTGCGGGCAACACTGGAACTGCTGGCGCAGGATAACAGCAGCCGCCTGGTTTCCAATCCAAAAATCACCACAGTTAACAATAAAAAGGCCACCATTGATGTGGGGACGACAATTCCCGTTCCGGAAGTTTCCCGCGGCATCAGCGGTGATTTGATCTCTTATAAAGAAAAGCAGGTCAGCATGTTTGTGGAAGTGATTCCGCGGGTCAATGATGATCAGGTGATACAGCTTTCCGTTCATCCCCGCCTAGAAGAAATTATCGGTTACACAGGTACTTCCGATTTCCCGCAGCCAATTACCTCCCGGCGGGAAGTGAAAACACAGGTTTCCGTCCGCCCCGGAGAAACACTGGCCATCGGCGGGTTGCTTAAAGAGTCTGAAAATAAAATTGTGGAGAAGATATGGCTGCTGGGAGATATCCCGCTGCTGGGCTATCTCTTCCGCCATACCACCACAAAAAAGGAAAAATCGGACCTGCTGATATTTATAACTCCCACTATTATTTCAGCAAACAGTGAAGGATAACAACTTGGAAACTGTCAGTAACGGTCTGATAAAGGACATCATCCGTTTTGGGGTGCAGAACAACGCTTCCGATGTGCATTTCAGCAGCGGTCAGCAGCCGGTGCTGCGCATAATGGGAGAATTTAAGCGGGTGGACATACCGGCAGTGCCCCACCGGGAATTAAGCGGTGCTTTGCTGGAACTGTTGAACAAAAATTTGAAGCAGAGGTACGAAACCTGCCACGAAGTGGATCTGGCTTTTTCGATGGATGACACTGCCCGCGTCCGCGGCAATATTTACGATCACTTTTACGGTATTGCCGGTGCTTTTCGTCTGTTTCCCCAGCAAATCCGCTCCCTGGATGATCTGATGATGCCTCAGGTGATTAAACAGCTTGTAAGCCGTAAAAAAGGAATGATTCTGGTGACCGGTCCCGCCGGCAGCGGAAAATCGACTACACTTGCCGCTATGCTGCATGAAATAAATCAGCAGCGCCGCGACCATATTATCACCGTTGAAGATCCGGTGGAATACATTCACCAGCCGCTGCAATGCATGATCCACCAGCGTGAGGTGCGCATCCATACCGAATCCTATGCCAAAGCAATAATGAATGCCCTGCGTGAAGATCCCGATGTCATTCTTCTGGGTGAAATGCGGGATATGGAAACCATTCAGTACGCCCTGCAGGCGGCGGAAACCGGCCAGTTGGTGCTTTCCACTCTTCACACTAATTCCGCCGCCGAAAGCATAGACCGTATGGTGGATGTTTTTCCCGCCGCACAGCAGCAGCAGATCCGGGCAATTCTGGCAAACACGCTGATTGGCGTAATAGCACAGCGTTTGGTGCCAATGGCTTTTAAAAACGACCGTACCGCTCTAATGGAAATTATGATTGCCACTACTGCGGTAAAGAATCTGATCCGTGAGGGAAAAACCTATCAAATTGATTCGGCAATCCAAACCGGCGCCGAACGGGGCATGCTGACTTTTGAAAAATCATTTGAAAAAATGCGCCGCAATAACCTGATTTCGCCCCAGTTGCAGCTCTCGGATATTGTTTAATAAAACCAGAGCAGAATCGAAACAATTTCCTGATTTATAATTCTTTTTCGTAAATACGGTAGGTTTTGTATGGATCGCCGCCCAGCAGCCGGGCCGAGCGGACCATTAATTCATTATCTTCTAAAATCCAGGACATTTCGCCTGTAAAATAGCCGTTTTTCACTCCCCGCCGGAAAGTCTCCAAATAAAACATGCCCCCGATTCCGGCCTGCTGATACTTTTGAATTACGCCCAGGGTAATGATGCGCAGGGTGGAAATTTTTTTGCGGTGCCGCAGAAAAGTGAGCCAGCCGAAGGGAAAAAGGCGGCCGCTGGGAATTTTGGCGAATACTTCATTATAATTGGGAAGCGCCAGCGAAAATCCAATGGCTTTCCCCTCCACTTCCGCCAGCAGCACCAGTTCGGGATCAAGAATTTTGCGGAAATCTTCTGCAATGAAATCAAATTCCGCCGGAGTCATGGGCACAAAACCCCAGTTTTTTTCCCAGGCGGCATTATAGACCTGGCGAATTCTGTCCAGTTCCTCCGCAAAGTTATTCATATCCACCGAACGGATATTGACATTCAATTTTTTGCGGGTGGCTTCCGTTACCTGCAGCAGCTTGTCGGATATCTTTATGGTGTCGCTGGTAATCCTGTAAGCCAGTACATCTTTTGCTTTACTGAATCCCAGTTCATCCATTATACGCGGATAATAGGGATAATTATGCGTCATCATGAAATACGGCGGTGTGTCAAACCCGTCAATCAGGATCCCGATTTCATCGTTGGTGGACGGGTTTACCGGGCCGAGCATACGGTCTTTACCGCGCTCGCGCAGCCAGTCAGCAGCGGTATCCAGCAGCCGGCGGAAAACTTCCCGGTCTTCTATCCCTTCCAGAAAACCAAAGAAACCAATATTATCCTGATGAAATTCATTATGTTTTTCATTGATAATAGCGGCAATCCGCCCCACCACTTTGCCGTCTCTCAGCGCCAGAAAATATTGGGCTTCGGCATGTTGAAAGAAGGGATTTTTTTCTTTATCGAGGACCTTCAGGCGGTCCATCAGCAAGGGCGGCACCCAGTTGGGATCATTGGCATTTATTTTCCAGGATAGGCGGATAAAATCCAGAAGATCGCCGCGGCTATCTACTGTTTTAATGGAAATCCTGCTCATGTTTTCTCCTTATTGAATGAGCTTGAAAATTTTTGCCCCCGTTCCGGGTGAAGCAGCGAAGGAGATCAAATTAAATGATGTTCATTTCCCTGCCGATTTTTTTAAATGTCTGAAGCACGCGGTCGAGATCATCCTCAGAATGTGTGGCCATATACGAAGTGCGGATCAGTGCCTTGTCCGGCGGTACTGCGGGGCTGATTACCGGATTGGCGTAAACACCCGCTTCATAAAGCTGGCGCCAGAACTGGAAGGTCTTTAAATCATCACCGATAATAATCGGGACAATAGGCGTTTGGCACTCCCCGGTATTGAATCCGATCTCCTGATATTCTCTTTTCATACGTTCACCAATCTGCTGCAAATGCCGCACAATTCCGGGGTCTTCCTGAATAATTTCCAGAGTCGCCAATACAGTTGCAATGTTGGCGGGCGGGATGCTGGCGCTGAATATCAGTGGGCGGGAATGATGCTTAATGTAATGAATTACTTCTGATTTCCCGGCTACAAATCCGCCCAGAGATGCAAAAGATTTGCTGAAAGTACACATCACCAGGTCGATGTCATCAAAAAGCTGGAAATGCTCCTGTGTACCGCGGCCGGTTTCCCCCAGCACCCCCAGGCCGTGGGCATCGTCCAGATAAATGCGGGAATTATATTTTTTTGCCAGCTCCGCCATACGGGGCAGGTTCACAATGTCGCCTTCCATACTGAAGACGCCATCGGTGATAATCATTCGTGGTAAATCCGGGTTCAGGGCGCTGAGAACCCGCTCAAGGTCTTCCATGTTGTTATGCTTGTAGCGTTTAACAATTCCGCCGCGGTGCAGCCCGGCAGATAAAAAAATGCCGTCAAAAATACTGGCATGGTTGGTTTTGTCCGTTATAATAACATCCTCTGCAGACATCAGGGTGGAAATCGCTCCAAGGTTAGACTGATATCCCGTGCTGAAACATAATGCCGCTTCCTTCCTCACAAATTTAGCCAGCTTTTCTTCCAGTTCCTCATGAAGTTCCAGCGTTCCGTTTAAAAATCGTGAGCCGGAACAACTTGTGCCATATTTTTCAATTGCTTTAACGGCCGCTTCTTTTACCCGCGGATCACGGGTCAGGCCGAGGTAATTATTGGATCCGATCATGATGATTTCTTTTCCTTCCATCACCACATGCGGACCATAATTTTCGCGGATAGGTTTAAAATACGGATAAATTCCCTGTTCCATTACTTCTTTTGCACGGGTAAATTTTCTGCATTTTTCAAATATATCCAACAGCGACCTCCTGGCTTTCTCTAAAACGAAAATTATCTTAAGAATATAACCAAATGTTGCAGGTGCAAATATGAAAAATAAAATTAGTATTCTGGGTTAGGTCAGGGTCACATATTATCCGTTTTATTGCGGTTTTTATTAATACAGCAAAAGGGTACCTATCCGGAGAAAAGTCCTTTTAATGTTTCATATGTTGAAACTCCCTTGCCCATCGTATAAATATGAATTCCGGGCACTCCGTATTCAATAAGCTGCCGGCCCAGCTTTATGGTATATTCAATGCCCCGCTTTCGTGCTTCGGCAGGAGTACGGGCTTCTTCAATACTGTTTACCAGATCATCAGGAAGAGAAATAAAAAAATTGCGGGGCAGGCTGTTTAACTGCCCCAGACTGGTAATGGGTTTGATTCCGGGCAGAATGGGTACATTGATGCCGATGGTGCGCGCTTTTTCCACGAAGTTTTTAAATACATTGAAATCAAAAAACATTTGGGAAATAATATAGTGAGCACCTTCATCGACTTTTCTTTTGAGCGCTTTTAGATCTTTTTCCAGGTTTGGGGCCTCATAATGCTTCTCCGGATACCCGGCTACCCCGATGCAGAAATTGGTCGGCTGGGCATTTTCCAGCGGCACCAGATAAACACTCTTATTCATATTTACAACCTGGCGAACCAGCTCGTTGGCATAATTGTGCCCGTCCCGTTCCGGAATGAAAAGAGACTGACCCGGAGGAGGGTCGCCCCTGACCAGAAAAATATTTTCAATTCCAAGGTAGTGGAGGTCAATTAAAGCATCTTCTGTTTCATATTTACTGAACCCGCCGCAGATAAAGTGGGGCACAGTATTGATTTTAAAGCGGTTCATAATGGCCGCACAAATGCCGACGGTGCCCGGTTTTTTGCGTTTGGGCACCCGGTAAATAACCCCGTCCCTTTCTTCATAAGAAACATGTGGCTGGTGGTAGGTTACATTTACAAAAGCAGGATGGAATTCAATCAAATTATCGATAACTTTAAAAATATCTTCAATGCTCTGCCCCCGGTTGGGAGGGGTGATTTCCAGGGAGATAAAAGGCTCGGCGGCATTTCTGATTGCTTCAATTACATGCATGACTTCTTCTTTTCAGTTTAAAACCCAAATAATAAGATATTGATACTGATTTGTAAAGCGCTTTTTCTGCTGCAGGAGGCGGCAGAATTAGAATGACGCCAAAATAAAAATCAGGGATAGTAAAATCAAACAGAGATTTAAGTCAATTATCGGGTCATTCCTAACACAGATCCTGAAAATCATTTTAACTGTAATTCATCCTTTATTCCAAATTTTCCAGTCTGCCTTTGGGCAAAGCACTTTCAGTTTGGAATCCCTCTAAATATTTTAGAAATTTAAAACCGTTAATTTAAGCTGAACACTGGAATTTATGGCAAACATATTTTTAACAGGCGCTACCGGTTTTGTCGGCAGTTTTGTGGCGGAAGCACTCATTAAAAACAAACATCGTGTGACCTGTCTGGTGCGTTCCACCAGCAATTTGCGCTGGTTAGAAAACCTTCCTGTAAAAATTAATGAAGGGGAATTATTAAATCCGGAGAGCTACCGAAAAGCAGTGGAGTCGGCGGACCGGGTCATCCATGTTGCAGGTGTAACCAAAGCTGCGGATCGTCAGGAGTACTATCAGGGGAATGTTGAGGCCACCCGGCTGTTACTCGAGACAATTCGGGCGGTAAATTCGAAATTGAAATCTTTTCTGCTGGTAAGCAGCCAGGCGGCTGTGGGGCCCTCCACTCCCATGCAGCCGCTGGATGAAAGCGCCCCGTTTGCTCCGCTGACCGATTACGGAAAAAGCAAAATGGAGGCTGAATTGCTGGCCCGTGAGTATATGGCTGAACTGCCGCTCACTATCGTGCGGCCGCCGGTAGTATATGGCCCCCGGGATACCGATGTGCTGATATTTTTCAAAAATATTCAGAAGGGATTGAATCTGCAGGTCGGTAAGCTGGACCAACTGGTCAGCCTGGTTTATGTGGAGGATCTGGCACGTGGTATTATGCAGGCGGCACTAAGTGACTATACCCCCGGTGAAACCTATTTTATCTGCGATGACAGGCCTTTCTATTGGTCTCAGGTGGCGGCGCTTTCCGCCCGTATAATGCAGAAGAAGTACTGGACGGTACGTTTTCCGCTGCCGCTGGTTAAGGGAGCGGCCTGGGGAATTGAGCAGTATTCCAGATACCGCAAAAAACCTTCCATTTTAAACCGGCAGAAGATGCAGGAAATTAATCAGGAAAATTGGGTCGTTGATCCTTCAAAAGCGCAGGAGCACTTTGGTTATGAGACCCGCTTCCCGCTGGTAAAAGGAATGGAAAACACCATAGACTGGTATAAAAAAGCCGGATGGCTTTAGTTTTTTTAAGAAATAACAGGTAGTTTCATGCCGTTGAATCCCGAAGAAGAACAAAAATTAAGAGATGAAATCCGCCGCCGCCTGGAGGAAAGAGAGCGACGTGAGGTGGAAAGCCGGGAGCTGCAGCAGGAGGAAAAGCGCCGGCAGTTGGAAGAAAGAATGCGTGCCAAAATTAAAGCGGAGGAAGAAGAGCGTTTTTACCGTGAACGGGGGTACGAAGAATATATTAATCACTATGGGCAAAGGGAGTGGCGCCGGCCGGATGAAATAAAGGAGAGCAGGCGTAAAAGGTCGGGGTCTTCCCGTCACAGCCGCCATTCCCGGAAATTATACAAAACCTATATCGTGAATATTGCTTTGATCGGCGCGGCACTTTTGCTTTTTGGCTTTCTCTACTATTACAATCCATTTAAACCTCCCGCCCGCGGCAAGCTGCTGATAAAGAGTAATTTACCCGGTGCTGTTATTTTTCTGGATGGAAAAAGACTGAACCAGCAGGTGCCGGATACACTCCGGAATGTGGAAACAGGCAGACACTATGTATCACTTTACAAAGAAGGATTTCAGGCTTATCCGCCCATGCGCCTTGCTACGGTTGTTGAAAAAAGCACCACCATTATCTCTTTTGAACTGAAAAGTGCCAGTCTTGCCGGAAGCGCAAAAATTCAGGTTAATGCCAACGGCTACCGGGTTTTTGTTGATGGCGTTCATCAAAAGGCAGATCAAAATGGAATGGTGCAGGTGACCGCAGGATATCATACTTTTATGGTTTTAAAAGAAGGGTATATTGCAGAGCCTTCTTTCCAGCGGAAACTGATTCCGGCAGATGATACCACGGCAGTCAGTTTTCAGTTGTTACCGGAATCCGAAATTGGTTACTTGCAAATTTCCAATAATCTTTTCCGGGGAAGCATTTATTTAGATGATGATTACAGCGGGATGAAGGCGGTGGGTGATATGCTGCCGGTGCGCACCGGTATTTACGAGGTTTCTCTGCGGGAAAATGGCTTCCGTTGCCGCCCTGACAGTATTCTGGTGCAGGTAAAAGCCGGTGAGAAAAGATTGCTGGTATTTCGTATGGAAGAGCAGGAAAAAAATCTCAATTTAAATGTTCGCAGCACCAGGCCAGGAGCGGCGGTTGTGCTGGATGGAGAAATTTTGCCGGTGGTTGCGCCGCTGCGCCAGTTGCCGGTTTCGCCGGGACAGCATTATATAAATTTAGTTGATAAAAAGGGAATGATGTTAGCACAGGATCGCCCGCTTAAAGTTTATGCCGGGAAAAATTTAGAGCTTCATTTTTAAAGGATTGGCGGCAGTGAATGACAGAATCATTTGAGATCCATTCTATCCCACTGAAGGAAGAACCGGCTATATTTGAAGATTACCTGCACCACTACAGCCGGGTCGGGCAGTTTTATTCATTTGATTTTCGGGAAAACCTGGAAAGTTGCCTGCAGCTCCGCAAGCAACAATACTTCCTGCGGAAGGAAATACAACCGTTGATTCTTCAGCAAAATAAAAGATGGAATGCCGGTTCCAAAACAATAGACAATATTGAAAAGCTGTGCAGTCAGAAAACGATGGCGGTTGTGACCGGTCAACAGGCAGGCCTTTTCGGAGGGCCGCTTTACACCATTTATAAATCAATCACAACCATAAAACTGGCCGAAAAATTAGAAGAACAATATCCGGATTATCAGTTTGTTCCCGTTTTCTGGCTGGAGGTGGGCGACAGTGATTTTGCTGAAATCAATCAGTTTCATTTAATGAATATGAAGAATGAAATTGATTCATATCAGTTGCCGGATAATCCCGAAGATAAGAAGCCTGTTTTCCGCCGTAAAATTCCCGCCGAAATTTCCGGAATATTCCGGGAATTGCCGGATGCCCTGCCGCCCAGCGAATTCCGTGATGGGCTGCTGAACAAGCTTCAGGAATTATATAAGCCGGGCACCACTTTCAGCGATGCCTTTGCCCGCCGGCTGAATGAATTATTGGGAAATCAGGGACTGATTCTTTTTAATCCCATGGCCGAAGAAGTGCAGCGGTTATCAGCCCCGCTTTATAAAAAAGCGCTGCTCCGCCGGGAGGAGCTTTATTCCGGGTATGAATCAGTGAGAAATGCATTGCAGCAAAATAATTATCACCGGCAGATTCACCTCAACGAAGATCAAACCCTTTTATTTATGGAAACAAAGGATCAGCAGCGCCAGCGGCTGGATTTTAACGGTAATAATTTCCGGGCGGGAAAAGGGGAGACTTTAACGCAGGATGACCTGCTTGCCGAAATTGAGAAAAATCCCGGACGGTTTTCTCCCAATGTGGCGCTGCGGCCGGTACTGCAGGATTTCCTGCTGCCAACGGCTGCTTATGTGGCGGGTCCTTCAGAAATCAGTTATGCCGCCCAACTGAAACCTGTTTATGAAGTGCTGGAAGTAAACATGCCTGTTTTTTTCCCAAGAATGCGCCTGACCCTGCTGGAAGGCAAAATTCACCGCATAATGGAAAAATATAATATTGGTTTTGAATATCTATTCCAGGCTCCGGGAGAGTTGGTGGATAATTTTGTCCACACCGAATCCGGGCGTCAGGTGGAAGAGTTATTTGCGCATATGCATCATCTTTTGAATAACGGATTGAACGGGCTGCGGAAAGAGCTGCTGGACATTGATCAGACCTTAAAATCCGGTATAGACAAAACGGGAAAACATATGGAGCAGTCGCTGGAAAAGCTCCGTCAAAAAGTGGATGAGGCGGTAAAACGCCGTATGGATATTCAGGTGCAGCAGGTTGAAAGGGTGCAGAACCATTTTTTCCCGCTGAAGAAGCCCCAGGAGCGGGTGTTTAATCCGCTCTATTTCACAGCGCGATACGGCCCGGATTTTTTCGAACGCCTGTCCATGGCCGTTGAGCTTGAGGTGGAAGAGCATCTGGTTGTATTGATTTGAACGGAAAGTCTCATGTTTAAATTCACCTTTTTACTTTTATTGTTTACGATAACTGTGCGGACGGGAAGCGGTTTACCCTTACAGCCACAGGAAGCAGAATTGCCTTTTCAGCGGGTTTGTGAGAAAATCAGCCAGAAAAAAGAGTGGCGGTCTGTGGGCGAACCGTTACTGCTGATGGGGCGTGACCTGCTGGAAGTCGGGACGGATATCGCCGAATATCTGGCGGAATACCGGATTCAGGTTGGCTACCGGCATAATTTTCTGAAAATAAAGGATAGTCTGGTGCTCAGGCTTATGGTTTATCAAGCGGCCTCACAACCCCAGGCATTCGGGCTCTACAGTATTGAAAAATCCCCCTCGGAATATTTTTTTGATGTGGGGTTTGAATCCTACCGTTCCGGCTCCCGGTTTTACACCTGGTATGGTGATTTGGTTATCATTTGTGAATCGGCAGATACAGTGGCGGCACTGCAGGAATCAGACAAGAATTTAGTACGAGAGATTGTGCGTGCTTTGCCGGAGCGGAAGAGGAATACCCCGGTAATGGATGCCCTGCCGGACCGGAACCGGGTAGCCCATTCGGCTAAATTTTATGCTCATCGCTGGCTGGACCAGGATTACTTTGACAATATATATTATGCGGATTATTATACCAGCCAGGGATATTCCCGTATTTTTATTATCAACAGCCATTCCACGGCAACAGCGGACAGTAATTTCTGGCGCTATTATACATTTATGAGAGATAACGGCGCCGTTGTTTATGACTCTTTACGGATTACCACTGATTTTTATGTAGTGGATGAGCCGATATGGGGAAAAACCCTGCTCGCTAAAAAGAATCAGATTATTTATGGAATACTCGATTTCCGCAACCGGGAATGGACCGAAGACCGTCTGGAAGAAATACTTAACAGCCTGAAAAAGAAAAAGGTGGTGAAGTCCGGCTGAGGTCAGATGACCCGCCTTTCCCCGAATAAATATTGATCGATACCTTTGCAATTTTCCGGAAAGCATGTTTTTAAAAATCACCTTTAAATTAATTCAAACACGGCCGGGCAGTTTTTTATGAAGGTATTCTGGGATATACCGGAGTCAGAAAAACACAACGCCTGCTTTTTGCGGATGGTGGATATCTGTTCGCATAATGCAGGTTTCTTCCGCAGTGAAAAACCGGAAGCGGGTCTGATCCATTTGAAAATTGAAGATCGGCCGGAGGGCAGTCCTCCTGTTCAGTTAAAAAATGGAATGGTAATCCTCTCCCAAAATTATCTGAAAAAAATGATGCAGATTCTGGAATGCAGGAATACCTTCTCCCGGGCGGAAAATGCCGATCCGTTTGCAGACCCGGTTGTGGACGAGTGGGTCCGGGATACTGCACAGGCTGTGCGGCAATGCGCGCTAAACAGTAAACAGCCCCTGCTGATAAAACAACCCTGGCCGGAGAATAAGCCATTTGCAGCCGCAATAACCCATGATGTGGATCTGACCCGTAAATATGGGGCAAAAGGCTTGCTGAAATCTGCCCTGGCAGGTAATGGAAAAAGACTGCTCCAAACAGCCGCCGCGCTTTTCAGTGGAGATAATCCCTATTGGAATTTCACTGAACTGCTGCAGTTTCACCGCAGGAAGAACCGCAAGGCTACCTTTTTTTTCCTGGCAAGGGAGTGGGAAGGCAGCAGTTACCGTTACAATGTAGACTCAAAGTCATTCCGGGATTTATTAAAGGCGCTTGGGGCGGATGGCCACGAAGCGGCACTGCATACCAGCAAAGAAGCTTTTCAGTTTCCCCGGCGGATCGGCAATGAGTTCCGCCGGTTGAGTAAAGCAGCAGGTGCAGACATAAAAGGTGTGCGCCAGCATTATTTAAAGCTGGAATTTCCCCGGGCCTGGAAGCGCTTTGAACAGGAAGGTTTCTTTTATGATTCATCCTGCGGTTTTAACAATATAATGGGATTCCGGGCCGGCAGCAGTCTGCCCTATCAGCCCTTTGATATTCAAAAGAATGAAGTCTATCAAATTTACGAAGCTCCGCTGATTGTGATGGAATATGCCTTACTTGAAAGTGCCGGCAGTATGGAACGCAAACTTGAAAAATTCAAAGCAGTTGCGGATAAAACAAAGAAGACGGCAGGATTGCTGAATCTGCTGTGGCATCCCAGTAATCTGGCAGAACCGCTTTTCCGCCCCTACTGGGATGAAATGATGCAGTGGCTGGATGGGCAAACTGTTCATACAGGAACACTGAATGACCTGGTGGAATGGCGGCGGTGCCGGGAACAGGTTCAGCTTTCCGGCTTTCGTGCCGGAGAAGAAGTATTGGAATTCATACTGTCAAGCGGTTGTCCGGTGGATGGCCTTTCTTTTCACCTGCTGTTGGAAAATGACAAACATGTGACTGCAGAATCGGCAGAGGTGAAAAAGTTTGACGAAAGGCAGTGGCTTATAACCTGCCCGCATTTGCAGAGTGGCCAAAACCGGGTGATGCTGAACCTGCAGAATAATGCATGAAAGAACAGGTCAACCAAACCGGAAGGATGATGCGGAGCAACAACGGAACGATCACTCACGCCACAATTAGCCCCTGTGATAATGAACGCCGCATTTTTAATCAGGCCCGCAGCGCCGTGCGTGCCGGATGGCAGGTGCAGATACTTGCCCGTAAACTGGAGGGAATTGCCGCGGAGGAAATCCGGGATGGATATCTGATCCGGCGGATTCCTCTGCGAAGAAACAGCGGCGGCCCCTTTATGTTTCTGTTTTTTAACCTGAAATTATTTTGGCGGTTACAACGCTGCAAATCCGGTATTATTCATGCACATGATCTGTGGGTCCTTCCTGCCTGCGGCACGGCTGTACTTTTGAGCCGTTCAAAGCTGATTTATGATGCTCACGAATACTACCGTGGGCTGGAGATTCTCCGCCATAAACCCTTTTCCCGCATGATCTGGCGGTTTGCGGAATGGCTGTTTATCCGGATAGCCGCAAAAATTGTGGTCATTAATGGTTTTCATAAAGAGCTGTTCCGGAAAACATACCCTTTTATAAATGAACCTGCTGTGATAATGAATTTGCCCGAACTGAATAGTGAAATCGGGAGGCTCACCTTCCGGCAGCGGAATGCCGGCCTGCTGTTCCAGGGAATTTTTAAACCGGCGCGGGGACTGCCGCAGCTAATCCGCGCCATGCAGCAGGTGGAAGGCGGCATTTTGACTTTGGTGGGGTTTGGTGAATTGGAAAAGGAACTGGAGCGTCTTGTAAATGGCCTTTCACTTCAAACAAAAGTAATTTTTGCAGGTAAAATGCCGGTGACCCGCTTGCTGGAAAAAAGTGAAACCGCCCGGGCAGGCCTGGTATTGTTTGAACCCGCCGGCGCCAATTATAAATTTGCTTCGCCTAATAAATTTTTTGAATATGTGATGGCAGGGACGCCGGTGGTTGCCTCCCGCATCCCCACTTTCGAGTCTTTTTTGCAGGAGTTTGAAGTGGGCCTGCTGGTGAATCCTGATGATGAAGCGGAAATTGCTGCAGCCTGCCGGACTTTGCTGCTGGATGAGGAAAAATGGCAGGCATTACATGAAAATTGTTTAAAAGCCCGGCAGGTCTGGAACTGGGAAAAACAGGAGCAGCTGTTACTGGATTTGTACCGGGAATTAAATTCTGACAGGAATGAATAATCCAAACGTGCAAACAGTCCGGAAATACTATTCCGCCCGCGACAAACACTATCTGATCTTCCTGCTGGGAGCGGCATTATTGCTGCGCTTGTGGGGAATTGGTTACGGGCTGCCCGCCACTTATAACTCCACTGAATATTTTATTGCCAAACAGGCCCTGAGTCTGGGCGCCCGGCAAACCCTGGAACCGCTTTATTTTATCTATCCCACTCTCTACCTGTATCTGATCGCCGGTTTTTACGGGCTGTTTTATTTTGCCGGGCATCTAATGAATTACTTTCCTGCACCTTCAGATTTTGCCATGCAGTTTTTTGCCGATCCTTCCCTTTTTTATCTTTTGGGAAGAATGCTCAATGCTGTTCTCATTATTATTGCAGTACTGGTTTTTTACAGATTGCTGCGACGCTGGGTTGACGAAAAAACGGCACTGATCCTGGCGCTTCTGCTGTTGATGAGCAGCAATATACACAATTTTACCTTCTGGATGGTGCCGGATGCCGCGGTTATTTCGGGCACAGTCCTTGTCCTGTACTTCATTTCCGAAGCCGCCCACCGTCCTTTAAGCTGGGGCCGCTTAATTACCGGTTCGCTGATTTGCGGATTGACCATTTCTGCAAAATATACTGCCGGATTTCTCAGCATTGGCTGGCTGGCGGCGATTGTACTTTCAGAAACAAATGCACGGATAAAACTTAACAAAGGATTATCCGCAGGTTTTCTGATTATTACCGGATTTTTAATCGGTTCTCCCTACTGGATCATTACACCCGGCTCCTTTTTGGAAGGGCTGCAGACCATATGGTCACAGTCTGAATTCAGTTATAACCTGACCACCGGGTTACCCTTTCTTTGGGAAATCCGGGAAATTATTTTTTCGGAATGGCTGTTGGGACTGCTCCTCATGGGAACGATGTTGGCCGGTATATTTAAAGCCGATCGAAAATCAGTACCCCTGCTGCTGATTATAATTCCCACTTTTCTGCTGGTCGGCAGCCGGGAGAAGAAAGGGCTGGATTATTTACTTGTCATTTTTCCGGCGCTGCTCCTGTTAATGGCTGTTTTTCTGAACCGGATTCGCGAAAAACCAGCATACCGGCGTTATGCTGATTGGCTGTTAATTGCCGCTTTGATCATCCAGACACCGCGGATATTTTATACAAATCTGCTGCGGACACAGACGGATACCCGGCAATTGACCACCCGCTGGATTATAGATCATTATTCACCGGGAACGGTTATTTGTTATGACCATTATTACTATGACCTTAATTTGATTGATGTGAACCGGTTCGCCGAATACGGCGCCGGCAGCCGGTATCTGTCACCCGGGATCAGAGAAAAGTTGAAACAATTGAAAAATCAGCCGAATTATTACCGGTTTATTTTGCCCCTGCTGAATTTGCAGAATCCGAGGGTGCCGCCTTCTTTTGAAACCGTGGTAAAACAGGATCCCTATTTATACGAAAGCCTCCGGCACCCGCATAAAACACTGGCGGAGATTAAAAAGGAAGGAGCCCGGCTGCTGATCTTAAATCAGGAAACTTACCAGAAATTTATGAACAATCCGCCGCCGCCGGTGTCCAATCCCTTCCGGAGGCAATTCCTGCAGCAAAGAAGATTTTACCGGAATGTGTTCAGCAGTCTGGAACCTGTAAAAACATTTGAACCCGATTTTTTAAAGCCGGGGCCGCGAATAATAGTTTATGAATTTAAGGAGTGATGGAGCATGAACTGGCGCATCGGCACCAGCGGTTACAGTTATGAGGACTGGCGGGAGGTTTATTATCCGCCGGATTTACCTAAGGGTAAAATGCTGGATTTCTATGCCAGGGAATTTAATACAGTTGAGATCAATTCAACCTATTACGGCATTCCCCATCCCGCAGTTTTTTACCAGATGGAGAAGAAAACACCGCCGGATTTTGAATTTATTGTAAAACTGAACCAGGAAACCACCCACCATCGCCGGGAGAATAAAAAGGCTGTGGAAAAGCTGCAGGAAGCCATACAGCCGCTGGCGGATTCCGGCAAACTTGCCGGATTTCTCGGTCAGTTCCCATACTCATTTAAAAACACGCAGGAGAACCGGGAATATTTATTACAGACCCGGGAATATTGCCGTAATGTTCCTCTTTTTATTGAATTCAGAAATCATACATGGGATACTCCGCCTGTATATGAATTCCTTCAGCAAAACGGTTTTTTTAATGTGAATGTGGATGAACCGCAGCTAAAAGGACTGGTAAAGCCCAGGGAAGTAGCCGGAGAGCTTGGTTATTTCCGCTTCCACGGAAGAAATGCCAAAGACTGGTGGCAGGGTAAAGGAAATGACCGTTACAACTACCTTTATACGGCCCAGGAAATGGATGAATGGCTCATCCGTATTTCAAGAGTATTGCAGAAAAGCTATAAAACCTATATCTTTTTTAACAACCATCCACAGGGGAAAGCGGTACAGAATGCCAAAATGTTAAAAGAGATGCTTGACAAACAGTTAGATATTCTGAAAAGTTGACAGTCATATTTTTACCGGAGCTGTGCGCACTCCTCTGAATTAATTCCCTTTAAATATTTGTTTATTCTGTAAATAAGATCAACTAAATGCTTTTGGCATAGAGCTTGTAATACTATAGAACAGATTTGGAAATAAAAAAATTTAAAAGGAGGATTTAAAAATGGCTATTGTAAGATGGCGCCCTGCACGGGACTTGATGGGAATTCAGGATGAAATGAACCGGATGTTCGAACGGTTTTTCGGTTCCGATACCGAAGGCCGTGAAATGATGGGACAGAGTGACTGGTATCCCTCAGTGGACATCAGCGAAAATAAGGACGAATTTGTAATTAACGCTGAATTACCCGGCCTGAAAAAGGAAGATATTCATATTTCCTTTAAAGAAGGGAACCTGATAATTGAGGGAGAAAGGAAAGCTGAAAAGAAGGAAGAAGATGTAAATTATCACCGCATCGAAAGAAGCCACGGAAAATTCTGCCGGACTTTTCAGTTGCCGTCCCGTATTGAACAGGATAAGATTTCGGCCAGCTATCAGGAGGGGATTTTAAATGTGAAACTTCCTAAATCGGAAGAGTCCAAACCCCGTGAAATTGAAGTGAAAGTTTCCTGACAGATTCAGTTTACTTGCTTAAATAAGAAGCCCTGCTCCGGCAGGGCTTTTTTTTATTTTGTAAAACTTATCCAGCCGTCATTTCAGTTCAGCAAAAGTTGTATCCTTTAAAACCTGCCCTGAGGCTTCTCTCTTTTAAAATTATCTGGTGTAACCTTCTGCAGAACCCTAACGTAAATGTGTGATGTGGAAATAACTTTTATCGAAGTTGCTAAATTTTCCTTATTAAATAATGCAGAGAACCCTAAATTAAACAGGAGGTTTCTGCAGCCGCCCTGCAGCGAACAGAAGGGTATAAAGGAATTGGCAGGTCATCAGGAGGAATTATGAAAACCACTTTAATCATTTTCTTTCTATTAAGCGCATTCACATTTGTGTTGGGCCAAAAGGAAGTCGCTTTAACAAATATCCATACCGGGGAGGTTCAATTTGCCGGATTCTCTCTGTTAAGTGAAAAGAAGGTCAGGATTGATGCGGAAGGTGCCGGTAACGACCAGCAGGAACGACATGAAAAAGAGATGATGATTGATCCTAACGGCATGTTCGCTTACGGCTGGATATTGAACGCCAAAACCCGGAAAGTGGTCTGGCAAATGTCAGTGGAAAATACGGAGAGAAACCGGCGAACCCGGCTGAATCGCAAATATGAAGGGCAGATAAAGCTGCCGGCCGGTGAATATGAAATCTATTATTTTTCCAGGAAACCGGAAAGAATTCTGGGGGATGAAGGGTTTTTCAGTTTGGGGAGACTGCTGGACAAATTATTAAGGGATGAAAACTGGTTCCAGGAAGACAGCCGAAGCTGGCATTTCAGGATAAGCAACGTTGATGAAGTTGTCAGTTCCGCCACCATTGAAAAATACCATAAGGCAATTCAAAAACAGGCCGTAATTTCAATTACGGATTTAAGCAACAGCGAATTTCGCCAGGAAGGGTTTACCCTGGAAAAACCCGGTTCGTTCGAGATTTATGCTGTGGGCGAGGCCCTGAAAGGCGAAACCTACGACTATGGCTGGATTACCAAATCTACGGAGGTTGATAAAATTTGGGAGATGCTCCCCGGAAAAGGGAAATATGCGGGAGGTGCAAATAAAAACAGGACATGGCGCGAGACGATCCGTTTAGAGCCGGGCGACTACTGGGTCTATTTCATCACTGATGATTCGCATTCGCCGGGAAACTGGAATGCCAACCCGCCCTACGATCCCCATTTTTTTGGAATCACCATTTCCGGTGTAGCGGGTAAATTTGATCCGGCAAGTGTTAAAGAGCTTTTGAAAATGCAGGTTGAACCTGTTGTAAATCTAACGCGCCTTGGGAATAATGAGTATGCAAAGGAAGGCTTCATTTTAAAGGAACCGATGAAGGTGCGGGTATATGCATTGGGCGAAGGGGATGAAGGAGAAATGTATGATTATGGCTGGATAGAAAATATAGACACTGGCGAGCGGGTTTGGAGCATGACATATGATAAAACCCGCGCCGGCGGCGGGGCCGGCAAAAACCGCCTGGTTGATCAGATGATAACGCTCCCGGCCGGTTCATATCAGGTTTATTTTATAACGGATGATTCCCACAGCTATCCGGACTGGAATTCCGGCCATCCCTATAATCCGACAGCTTGGGGAATCGCCGTTTACCCGGCAGACCCAAAATATACCGGCGAACGCATCGAAAAACTCTCTCAGGATGAGTTTAACAAGCATATCATTTCTCAGATTGTCCGGGTGCAGGACGGACAGCAAATTCAGGAACACTTTACCCTGAAGGATGCCGCCTCGGTACGGGTATATGCTATTGGGGAAGGGGACTGGGATGAAATGTATGACTACGGCTGGATTGAAAATGCCAAAACGGATCGGAAAGTGTGGGAAATGAATTTTGATAAAACCCACTGGGCAGGAGGCGCCCGAAAAAACCGGAAAGTGGATGAAATTATAAATTTACCTGCGGGAGAATACCTGCTGAATTTCCGTACGGATGACTCTCACAGTTATAACAACTGGAATGAATCGCCTCCGGATGATCCGGTTCATTATGGAATTACCCTTTACCGAAAAGGAGAATAGTAATGCGTACACAACATTCCTTCGTTAAAAGTATGCTCTTAAGTGTACTGATTTTGCTTCAAATGGGATTTGCCTATGAAGCGGCTGATGATTATAAAAAAACAGTGAAGCTAAATCCCGGTAGCCTTATCATTTTGGAAAATGTCAACGGTTCTATAGAAATTGAGGGATGGAATAAGGAAGAAGTTTCCATTGAAGCTCATAAAGTAGTTAAATCTGATGACCGCGAAAAAGCGGAAGAATACCTGAAGGCTATACAGATTGAAGTACAGGAAGAAAACAGCACCTTGCGCATAAATACCAGAAAAGGCACCACAAACAACGGGTTGTTTGAGGACGGCAATCCCGTGAATATCAATTATAAATTAAAGGTTCCCCTGCGTTCTGATCTTCAGGTGAGTTCAACTAATGGTGGAATAGCTGTCCTGAGGATCGAGGGGAAGCTGGAATTGCACACCACTAACGGCAGAATTAAAGCGGATGAAATCAGCGGAAATGTTAATGCAAATACAACCAATGGCAGCCTGTCGGTAAATTTCCGTAATGTAAAAACGGACGATAATATGGAATTTCACACCACAAATGGGAGTATTGACCTCCAAATACCGGAATCAATACAATGTGATCTCCAGGCTAAAACCAGTAACGGGACTATTACTACAGACTTTCCGCTGGAAATTAAAGGAAAATATAATTCAAAACAGGTTGATGCCAAAATAAATGGCGGGGGCGGCAGACTGGATTTAAAGACCACCAACGGAAGAATCAGTATAGAAAAAATCTGATTTGTTGAAATGGCCGGTCTTTTCAAAATATTCCTGCAACTATTGTAAAATCCCCTTAATTTTCATGATTGGGGAAGATTCTCCAGCTCAGGCGATTTCAATAAGTAGGCATAAATAAAATCATCAATAGATCCATCCATTACCCGCTGTACATCCCCGACTTCATGGTTGGTGCGGTGATCTTTCACCATATTGTAGGGATGAAAAACATACGAGCGGATTTGATTGCCCCAGCTAATGCCCGATTTGGTGTCCTCCAGCTCCCGCTTTTTAGCATCTTCCTCTTCCAGCTTGCGCTGGTATAAACGGGATTTTAAAATTTTCATGGCATTTGCCTTGTTTTTATGCTGAGACCGCTCACTTTGACAACTTACTACAATATTAGTTGGGATATGGGTAATTCGCACGGCGGAATCCGTACGATTTACATGCTGCCCTCCTGCGCCGCTGGCACGAAAAGTATCGATGCGCAAATCAGTGGGATTTATTTCAATTTCAATTTCTTCATCGGCTTCCGGCACCACGAATATGGAAGCGAATGAAGTATGCCGTCTTCCGCTTGCATCAAATGGGGAAATTCGCACCAGCCGGTGTACCCCGCTCTCCGCTTTTAAATATCCGAATGCATAATCCCCTTTTATTTCCAGGGTTGCGCTTTTGATGCCCGCTTCGTCCCCGGCCATTACATCCAGCACTTCCGCCTTAAAGCTGTTAATATCAGCATAGCGCAAATACATCCGCATCAGCATCTGGGCCCAATCCTGAGATTCGGTACCGCCGGCTCCCGGATGTATGGTTAAAATGGCATTTTTCTTATCCTGCGGCCGGGACAGTAATCCGCGTAATTCAAGTTTCTTGATTTTTTTCAGAAGGGAAGCGCTTTCTTTTTCCAGTTCAATCATGGATTCCCTGGCATCTTTATCATCTTCAGTGAGTTCTAAAAGCACTTTCAGGTCTTCCAGTTCTTTTTTGCTTTTTTTCCATTCATCCACAGTCTCTTTTTTACTGTTCAATGTCTTTAAAAGAATCTGCGCGCGTTCCGGCTCGTCCCATAGATTTGGATCATTGGCCTGTTTCTGCAGTTTTTCAACTTCCTGTTCTTTCCCCGAAATGTCAAAGATACCCCCGCAAATTTTCCAGAGTGGTTTCCATTTCTTCGATTCGGCTGACGATATCTTCTTTCATCTTTTGTTCCTTATGTTATGAATATTAAATAAAAAGGGGAATGTTCGGAGCATTCCCCTTCAAATAAAAATTTAAAGATGTACTTCAATCTAATTTCAGATCATAGATATTCCGTATATTGCAATTTTCGAAATAGTGATTTAAAATGTCCTGCCAATTGTATCCGGAGATGGCCATTACCGCCGCGCCGGTTTTGCACATTCCCACACCATGGCCCTGGCCTGCACCCACAAGTGTAAACGAAATGGGCGTCCCGATTTCATCCATTTCCTTTTCAATAACAAAACAGGAACTTTCCAGATATTCATATGCAAGAGATTCGCGGATTGCAAGTTCACCGCGGATACGGTAATTTTTAAGGCTGCCGATTATCTCAATTTCTTTTAATCTTCCGGAACTGCCCCGTTTCAGTGGGACGATATCGAAAATAATTCCGATATCCTCGCCGGTTTTGCGGCGGATTATTTTTTCCAGTTCTTTGCGGGTATAATCCACTTCCCATCTGAAATATTTTTTATATTGTTCCAGCGAAGCGGGAACATTGCGCCCCCGCAAATTGCACCAGGCTTCCGGGCGGGAAAGAATCCATTTGCGCACCACTTCGTCATCCTGTAAAGATGCAAATTCCGGCGGCACTTCTTTCCAGTCGTATTTACCGTGAAATTGAGGTGATTCATCTATTTCCCACACCCCTTTGGCATCTTCTGTGTGCCCGCCGCAAATCAGGTTAAAGAAAGCATCGCAAATATTGTGTTCGGAAAAAATAATTTGCCCGCGTGTATCCTCCACGGCTGTTTCAATATTTTCATCATGGAAGTCTTCGCCATAATAGCGGAGGCAGTGACCCCAGTCGCACATATCGAACGGATCGCCCGGGTGCTTGTGTTCGATCCTTGCCATTACTTCACTCCGGCTGACAATTGCCAGGCTTTTGCTGAATTCTACCGGCAGGTCGCTGCCGATTTCCGAATACACCACTCTTTTAAGGTAAGATTCCAGCGGAATTTCGCTGATAATCATTAATTTGCCATTATTGTCTATGCGAAACTCAATGGAACCATTGTAAACCCGGTCCTCAAAATGCTCTTTCTGCAAAAGATCGTCATAACGTTTTAAGCCGAAAAGTCGTATTTTGGTATTTACATTTTTCGGCACCACTTTAAAAGCGTTTTTTTCTTCTCCTGAATAGTCATATTCCGCATCAAAAAATTCCAGGATTCCCCGGGGCTGCCGGGATGTTTCTTTAATAACAGTTGGATTAAATTCCGGACGGAATTTTTTAAAATGTTTTCTTGCTTCACTTTCGGAACCATACGTGCCGGAAACAATCAGGTATTTGATGTTGCTGTTAATTTTTTTATCGTTTAGAAATATATTGCCGCCTATTTCCTTTATTTCAGCTTCTTCATCAAATTTCAGGGCAACTTTAAAACGTTCATCCACGATTTCTTTGTGATAACTTTCATACAGAACCAGGTGGAAGCGTTCCTGGCCGGGTTTGCTTTCTTTTATTTTTACCCGCCATTTCAGGCGGGTATCTATACCGGATATAATCTCTTCATTATTGATATTATGGATTGAAAATTCGCCAAAAACCTTAAAATCCATAAAATCCTGATTGTCTATTATACCGATACGGATAACCGGTTCACCCTTGTAGTTGTTTAGATGAATGTCTCTGTTATTGCCTTTCATCATCATTTATCCATATGTTTAATTTATTACAAGCTGCCAAATATAAAATAAAAGTTGATATAAAGCAAGCCGGTCACCGGGATGAATTGATAGCAAATGAAATGGCACCCTACATTCACATGATCGTAAAGCCATTTTGTTCCCTGAGGGAAATATAGTATGTGAGAACATCTCCCATTTTTAAGCATTTGATTTTGGTTGTTCAGTTTATTAAAATTATAATTGTTTAATGAGGATATCAGTTTGTTTGTAAGGAAAATCGCCTTTTTATTATTCACCCTGATACTTCCTTCCTTTTGTTTGGCGCAGCGCACTTATTCAGGTTCCGAAGCATTTGGAGATCAGTTGACGGTTGGTTATGTTGCTGAAATGCCGGCCTATTTAAATCCGGTTGATGTGAATGACCTGGTGCAGCAGCAAATTGCCCGGATGGTTTTTGGCACCGGTCTGATTCAGCAGCCGGATCGCTTCGGGTATATCCCTGCCTTGGTGGATCGTTTTATTTTCCCCAAAAACGACCGTTCTCAGGGCCGGGTATGGAAGTATGTAATAAAACGGAATATCAATTTTCATAATGGGATTCCCCTTCGGAACAGTGACATTCAATTCACCTTTAATATGCTGAAAAAATGGGGCGGAAATATTCTGAACCGGCCAATTGATTTCTCCAATATTGAAGCCATACAAACCAGCGGTGATCTGGAAGTAAATTTTGTATTAAAGCAAAAGGACCTGAGTTTTGACGAAAAACTGACAGACATTCCCATTTTTTCCCGCAATTATTATCAGGGAATTGACCAGGACGGATTTGATCTGCTGAAGAAAGTGCAGCCGTTGGGGTTCGGCCCTTTTCAGTATCTGGAGCAGCACCCGGATGAAATTATTCTGGTGCCCCATTCACACTATATTTTTGGACGACCCTTTATAAAC
>JBAPTX010000021.1:0-1801 GCA_049282375.1 Calditrichia bacterium | reverse complement strand
GCTTACCCGTTTAAAAAAAGCGCCATCCTGCAACTGCCGCAGGATGGCGCCTTATTTTTTTTTTGAACAATCCTAATCCAAAAACGATATCTCCGGATCAGAAGTGCAGATCCTTATTCCCTCCCGAAATCATACAGCGGAAAGCTGGCGCACATTTCCTTCACTTCATTCTTTACCTGCTGATAAATTTGTTCATTATCCAGATTTTTCAGCACCCGGTCAATCAGGCGCGCCACCTGTTCCATCTGTTCTTCTTTAAAGCCGCGGGTAGTCAGGGCGGGGGTTCCCAGCCGGATGCCGCTGGTGACAAAGGGGCTGCGTTCATCAAACGGCACCATATTTTTATTCACGGTGATCCCGGAGGCATGCAGTGCATTTTCCGCCGCTTTGCCGGTGATTCCCGTTTTTGTCAGATCCACAAGCATGACATGATTGTCTGTACCGCCGGAAACAATTTCGTAACCCAGTTCGCTTAATCCGGCTGCCAGTGTTTTGGCATTTTTTATGATCTGTTCGGCATAGGTTTTAAACTGCGGCTGCAGTGCTTCCCGGAAAGCAACCGCCTTTGCGGCAATAATGTGCATCAGCGGGCCGCCCTGCATGCCGGGCATGACGGTACTGTCCATTATTTCCGAAAGCATTTTGGTGCGGCCCGATTTGGGCGCCACAATGCCCATATCATTTTCCCGGTCCTTTCCAATTAAAATCATTCCGCCGCGGGGCCCCCGCAGGGTTTTATGGGTTGTAGTGGTTACCACATCACAATGGGGGAGCGGGCTGGGATGCAGGCCGGCTGCCACAAGTCCGGCGGGATGGGCGATATCAGCAAGCAGAATGGCGCCGACTTCATCGGCAATTTCACGGAAAGCTTCAAACGGATAGAAACGGCTGTAGGCGCTGGCGCCCACAATGATCATGCGCGGCTTGTGCTCCCGGGCCTTCTTTGCCACATCGTCCAGGTCGATGGTGCCGGTTTCTTTTTTCACGCCGTAGGAAACGATATTATACTGCTTGCCGGAAAAATTTACCGGGCTTCCGTGGGAAAGATGACCCCCGTGTGCCAGATCCATTCCCAGCACGGTATCGCCCGGTTCACAGAAAGTGAAATAAACGGCCATATTTGCCTGAGTGCCGGAATGCGGCTGAACATTGGCATATTCCGCGCCGAAAAGCTCCTTTGCACGGTCGCGTGCCAGATTTTCCGCCACATCCACCCATTCGCACCCGCCGTAATAGCGCTTGCCGGGATATCCCTCCGCATACTTGTTTGTCATTACATTTCCGGCGGTTTGCAGCACCGCTTTGCTGACAAAGTTTTCGGACGCAATAAGTTCAAAGGTGTTGTTTTCGCGGTCAATTTCTCCGCGGATCGCTTCATAAATTTCAGGATCAGATTTTTTTACATACTCCAGCATGAGTTTTCCTCCACAGTAAACCGGTTCTAATTTTTTGGAATATAAAGTATTCTGCTTCAAAAAAAAATTGCCGCAGAAATTAATCTGCGGCAATAAAAATTCAGCGGATCGGCTTCAATCAGCGAATCCAGTCGTAACATCCGCCTTTAGGATCGGTGCGGTTGTTGTGCATAAACAAATCTTCTTTAGTGGGTACCAGCGGCTGCAACTGATTGATGCGCCGCTGTGCATCTGCGGCATAGGCGGGATCTTTGGTTGCTTTGCGTAATTCATCCTGCGCCTTCAGGTAAACCACTTTATCGTCATATTCAAACTTGTTATCACCGCGTTTCTTCATACAATAATCAGCGGCATTCTCATAAATTTCCGCCATAATCACATTGGGC
>JBAPTX010000020.1:0-4273 GCA_049282375.1 Calditrichia bacterium | reverse complement strand
GTCCGGTGATCTGGGCCTGGTGAAGCTCAAACAATACGCTGAAGACCTGCAGGATGAAATCGAGGGACTGGAAGAAATCACCCGGGTGGATTTGATCGGCGCGCTGGACCGGGAAATTCAGATCAATGCGGATCTCTATAAAATGCAGGCAGCAGGTCTCTCCTTTAACAGCATCCGCAACGCAGTGGCAATGGAAAATATGACCATCTCCGGCGGCGAAGTGAGTACCGCCGGCATGAAACGCAATTTCCGGGTCGTCGGGGAGTTCAAAGATGTGGACCAGATCGGTAATATCGTGTTGAAAGAGGGTGTCCGACTGAAGGATATCGCCGAAGTGAGGGACGACTTTCACGAGCGGGAAAGCTACGCCCGCTTTAATGGTCAGGATGTGATCACTCTGGCGGTGATTAAACGGACCGGCCAGAACCTGATTGTGGCGGTGGATAAAATCAATGCGATTATCAGCGACTTTCAGGAGAAAGCGTCTTCAAATCTGGATATCACTACCACCGGCGACAGCAGCACCCAGACCCGCAACTCGGTGAACGATCTGTTCAATACCATTATTCTGGGATTTATCGTAGTGGTATTCATTCTCATGTTTTTCATGGGGGAACTGGACGCCTTCTTTGTTGGGGTGGCCATCCCGTTTTCCATGCTGATTGCCTTCATTGTGCTCCCTGTCATCGGTTTCACCATGAACATGGTAGTGCTCATGGCTTTCATCCTGGTGCTGGGAATTGTTGTGGATAATTCGATTGTGGTAATCGAAAATATTTACCGGCATTTCACCACCACACCTGGCCTGTCCATTGTTGCCGCCACCAAGCGGGCGGTCGGCGAAGTGGCAATCCCGGTACTCACCGGCACCCTGACCACCATGGCCCCGTTCCTGCCGCTGGTATTCATGCCCGGGATTCCCGGAAAATTTATCTCCTTTTTGCCCATTACCATCATTATCACACTCTCGGCTTCTATGATTGTTGCCTATTTCATGAATCCCGTTTTTGCAGTCTCCTTCATGAAATTCGAAGGAAATGAGGATGATGCTCATACAACAGGCCGGGATCACCGCAAGATCTGGATGATATCGGCTGGCTTGGGGCTGCTGGCGGCTATCTTTTACATCACCGGCCCCATGCTCATTGCCAATCTCATTGTGTTCGGCCTGCTCACTTATCTCTTTCTGAAATATGTGCTGGTTCACCTGATTCACCGCTTTCAGAAACGGGTGCTACCGGCATTTATGAACGGCTACCGCAAAACACTGGCTTTTGTCCTGACCGGTAAACGGCCCTATGTGGTGGTGGGCGGGACATTTGTAATGCTTTTTTTATCCTTCATCCTGATGGGGGTTTTCACTCCAAAGGTGGTGTTCTTCCCCAGCGGCGATCCAAACTACATCTATGTTTATATCACCATGCCGGAAGGCACCCACATTGCAGTGACCGATTCGGTGACCCGGGTGGTTGAGAATCGCGTGCGGGAAGTTCTGGGTAAAAACAATCCGGATGTGGAATCCATTGTGGCGAATGTGGCCACCAACGCGGGCAGCGGTTTGTTTGAACGCTCCACACAGGACAAACTGGCAAAGGTGACCGTTTCTTTTGTCGAATACAAATTCCGCCGCAGTGATAAAACTACCGTGGAATACCTGGATGAAATTCGCGACCGGCTGAAAGGAATTGCCGGGGCGGAAATCGAGGTCGATCGTGAACGGATGGGGCCGCCCACCGGAAAGGCGATAAATATCGAAATCAGCGGAGACGATATCGGGCAGTTGATGAATATCAGCGAGCGTCTGAAGGCGTTCATCGAAACCCTCGATATCCCCGGCATCGAAGACCTGCAGTCGAACATGGAAGTGCACAAACCCGAGCTGACCCTGAATATCGACCGGGACAAAGCCAGCCAGTTGGGTATCAGCACCGCGGCAGTGGGCTCTATGCTGCGCACTGCCATCTACGGCAACGAGGTATCAAAATTCCGCGACGGCGAAGATGAATATCCCATTCAACTGCGACTGGATGAGAAGTACCGCTATGATCTGGGTGTGCTGCTGAGCCAGCAGATAACGGTGCCTAAGAACGGGGGGCCTGCCAAAAAAATTCCGATCTCGGCAATAGCAAATGTGGATTATACCTCCAGTTACGGGGGAATCAACCGCCTGGACAACGAGCGGGTGGTGACTCTGAGCTCGAATGTATTGACCGGCTACAACGCCAATGAAATCATTATGCGCATTAAAAACCAGCTTCCCAAATTCGATTTGCCGCAGGGATACCAGGTGCAGTTTACCGGTGAGCAGGAAGACCAGGCGGAAATCGCCAGTTTCATGGTGAAGGCGCTCTTCATTGCCATTTCCCTGATCCTGATTATTCTGGTGGGGCAGTTCAACTCGCTCGTAAAACCCTTGATCATCGCCTCGCAGATCATCTTCAGTTTCATCGGGGTGCTGCTGGGATTTATTATTTTCCACATCGATATTTCGGTGATGATGACCGGGATGGGAATTATTGCGGTTGCCGGGGTGGTGGTGAAAAACGCTATCATCCTGATTGATTACATCGATGCCCGGTTTGTAGAGGCAGATGACAAAATAGAAGCGATTGTCACCGCCGGTGCGACCCGCCTCACGCCGGTTATGCTGACCGCGCTTTCCACCATCCTGGGTCTGCTGCCGCTGGGCCTGGGGATTAACATTAACTTCGTAACACTGTTTACCCGGCTCAATCCCAATATTTTCTTCGGCGGGGACAGTGTGGCCTTCTGGAATCCGCTGGCCTGGACAATTATTTTCGGGCTGGCCTTCGCCACCTTCCTCACCCTGGTGGTGGTCCCGGCCATGTACCGGATTGTTTATGTGCGCAAGAAGTAAACCGGACCGTTAAGCCTCTTCTCCGGTTTCGGAGAAAAAATTTGGGTGCCGGGCTGAAGCCTATCTGTTTTAAAAATGGGGATTCCTATAGTGTTTTGCCGGTTGATTTTATCCCATGTATATATTATTCTATGGATAATAAGAAGGCATTCACAAGAGTACAAACTGAAATGATCGCTGAAATTAAAATCGGAGGCCATTTTGAAAAATGAAGAATATGCTACCCAAACTGAATTTAATTGTTTGGAAAAAAGGTTTGATGATTACAAAAAGCAATCAAATGTATTAGGTGGAGGTATATCCTTAATTATTGCTGCTTTCCTTTTCCTGATAGGATTAAATTTTTATTCTGAAAGAAAAGATTTACAAAACCTAGAAAAGGAGCTAATTGAAGACATAAACAACGAACTTGGAAAAGGTGAAAAGATTCCAAAATTAATAATCTGTGATATACATGGAAATAATATTGAAAATGGACTATTATTAGGATATCTTGATAAAAATGTAAAACAAAATAGTATATTTATTACCTTACCATATATCATAAAAAATATTGGAAATTCACAATCAGGTGAAATTTGGATTAAATATTATTCTAATGATCCTCTAGAGTTTGGAGGTTTGGCAACTGAGGAAGTTGATTATAAATATTTTACCGAATTTCGACCAGAACAGCACTCTCTTGGCATATTACCAGGCGGGGGTTATTCAAAACATTATCAAGTTGTTTTTGGGATAAACAAAATTCAATACGATAAAATTAAAGAAAAAATATATCCCATAATGGTAAGGCTATATTATGGTCAAGGCCTTATCGATGAATATTTAATTAAGTTGAAAGTAGTATTTGATAAATGAAAATTCTTTACATATGCTACTTAATTCAACTTGCGGCTTGGCACCGTAATATAACAATCTAATCACGCAATGCTCTACCGCTCCTCTACCAGTTCATAACGCACGTCGGGAACCAGCGGGATGGAGGCGGGTGACTGCGAGGCCAGGAAAACCCAGTCTTTTTCCCGGAACCACATCTGCATACCGCCAAAGCGGGAAAGAAAACCGGTCAGGGAAACAACAACGCGATGCACTTCGCTCAATTGACCGTTCACCTCCACCTGATCATTTCCCTTATAGTTGGCCTGCATGGTATAAAATTTGGATTTCATAGGTCGTAAGGTGATAAATTTAAAACTCCGCTTCCCCTCCTTTAACTGGCCCGACAGGTACAATCCCACATTCTGGACCCAGGGTGTCGCGCCAATGTGCTTCTCCTCGATAATGGAATCACCTTCCACTATTCCCCGGATGATAAGGTATTCACCCGCACGGCGGACAGAATAACCGGTTTCTTCATTCCCCTTCTGAAATTCCCAGGACAGGGTGTGAAAGGCG
>JBAPTX010000019.1:0-7720 GCA_049282375.1 Calditrichia bacterium | reverse complement strand
CTGCACTGGTACAGTCGGGAATCTACTATTATTTAAATCATCGTTTAATTCAGCAAAAAGACCTGGTTTAATCTATCCCCCATGTGGATTTCAATCCCCATTTTCAGGTTGAAATTGATAAAATATTATTTTTCACAAGGCTGCTTTCAGTCACATGCCTGTCCCTCTGCCAGATTTATTTTAGGGGCAATCTTCTTTGAACAGTGGCACACAGCCGTTTTTTCAACATAGGATTTGCAGAATGGCGGCCTTTGTTCTATTTTTGAAAAATTCACTGCAGGGTAACTTTAGAGGAGCGTTTAGATGGATTTTCAGTTAACTGAAGAACAGCAGTCAATTCGCAATATGGTTCGGGAATTTGCTCAAAAAGAAATTGCCCCGAATATAATGGAATACGATGAATCCAAACAGTTTCCCAGAGATGTTGTCAGTAAGCTGGGCGAACTGGGTTTGCTCGGCATCATCTATCCCGAAGCGGACGGCGGTGCCGGAATGGGTTATATTGAGTATGCGCTGATTATCGAAGAATTATCCGCGGTAGATCCTTCCATCGGTTTAATTGTAGCTGCCCATAACTCCCTGGGAACAATGCACATTTTCAATTTCGGCTCCGAGAAACAGAAAAAGAAATACATCCCCCGCCTGTTGTCGGGAGAAACACTGTCTGCCTGGGCTTTAACGGAACCCGGATGCGGCAGCGACGCCAAAGCTCTGAAAACCACTGCAGTAAAAAAGGGCGATAAGTATATCTTAAACGGTTCTAAAACCTTCATCACAAACCCAAATTATTCGGATTACCAGGTGGTGATTGCCCGCACGGATCCCAACGCAGGGACCCGCGGCATTTCCGCTTTTGTAGTGGAAAAAGATACGCCGGGATTCCGCATTGGCAGCAATATGAACAAGCTGGGAATGCGCGCAAGCGACACGGCCGAACTTTTTTTTGATGATTGTGAAGTGCCTGCTGAAAATCTTCTGGGGAAGGAAGGGGAGGGATTCCGGCAGGCAATGGATACTCTGGACGGAGGACGCATCAGTATTGGAGCCATGTGTGTGGGAATCGCCCGCGGCGCTTACCAGCACACCCTGAGGTATGTGCAGGAAAGGGAGGCGTTTAAGCAGAAAATCGGTGAATTTCAGAATACTAAATTTAGACTGGCCGATATGGCCATGGAAATAGAAGCGGCCCGACTGCTGATTTTAAAAGCCGCCTGGATGAAAAACAACAGCCTTTACCTGAATAAAGAATCTGCCATGGCCAAGCTCTACGCCAGCGAAGTAGCAGTTCGGGTGGCCAACGAAGCCGTGCAGCTTTACGGCGGCTACGGGTTCATGAAGGAATATCCGGTGGAAAAGTTTTACCGGGATGCCAAACTGGGCACTATCGGTGAAGGAACCTCTGAAATCCTGCGGCTGGTAATTTCCCGGGAGCTACTAAAACAAAAACAAACTGTTTAATTTCAGCAAATACCTGGTTCTAAAAGGCTATCGGGCTTTACGGGAGACTTCATGGGACAAATCGGATCACCTGTCGAACAAACACAGCAATATCAGCAAAACCAGCGTTTTTTTAAGAAGCAGTTAAAAGAGTTAAAGGAGACGGCAGAAGAAATCAATAAGGGCGGCGGCGAAAAATACCTTAAAAAAATTACTGCACAGGGGAAGTTCCCGGTCCGGGAAAGGATCCGGCGGCTGATAGACCCCGGTTCGGACTTCATTGAAATCGGGCAGTACGCCGCACATGGGATGTATCAGGAGTACGGCGGGGCGGCCTCCTCCGGAACAGTTTTCGGCATTGGCAGGGTGCAGGGGCGGGACGTTGTTGTGGTGGTTAATGATCCCACAGTAAAAGCCGGCGCCTGGTTTCCCATGACCTGCAAAAAGAATCTGCGCGCTCAGGAAATATCCATGGAAAACCGCTTGCCTATTATTTACCTGGTGGATTCCGCCGGAATTTTTCTGCCGCTGCAGGAAGAGCTGTTCCCGGACAAAGAACATTTCGGACGTAT
The DNA here is from genome assembly GCA_049282375.1 of Calditrichia bacterium. GTDB lineage: Bacteria > Calditrichota > Calditrichia > RBG-13-44-9 > RBG-13-44-9 > JBAPTX01. The sequence goes on along the minus strand of JBAPTX010000019.1, from coordinate 5,711 downwards.
TTTCCGCAACAACGCCATCATGTCCGGCATGGGAATTCCCCAGATTTCAGCTATATTGGGGAATTGTGTGGCCGGCGGCGCTTATCTTCCCATAATGAGCGATGAAGCGCTGATTGTGGAAGGAAACGGTACTGTGTTTCTTGCCGGTGCCCATCTGGTAAAAGCGGCCATCGGGGAGGAAATTGACAATCAGGAACTGGGCGGTGCAACCGTTCACAGTGAAATCAGCGGTGTTACCGACTATAAAGTTGCCAGCGAACCGGAAGCCCTGGAACTGATCCGCAATCTGGTGGATAAATTGGGTGAATTCCCGCAACAGAAATTTGACCGCAGAGAAAGCGCCGAGCCGGCATTCGATCCGCAGGAAATTTACGGAATTATTCCGGCCGACCGCACCCGTCCCTATGACAGTTATCAGTTTCTTGCCCGCGTTTTGGACAACAGCGACCTGGATGAATACAAAGGCGGGTACGGCAAAACCATTATTACCGGTTATGGCAGAATTAACGGTTATGCTGTGGGCGTTGTGGCAAACCAGCGGCTGGTGGTGCGGAGCAAGAGCGGGGAGATGCAGATCGGCGGTGTGATTTATCCCGACAGTGCCGATAAAGCCGCCCGCTTTATAATGAACTGTAACCAGAAACGGATTCCGCTGGTTTTCTTTCAGGACGTCACCGGATTTATGGTGGGTAAGAAAGCCGAGCATGCCGGTATTTTAAAAGACGGTGCCAAGCTGGTAAATGCCGTCGCCAATTCCGTGGTCCCCAAATTTACCTTTATTGTAGGAAACAGTTTTGGCGCAGGGAATTATGCCATGTGCGGAAAAGCATATGATCCCCGCCTGATTTTTGCCTTGCCTTCCGCCAACATTGCCGTAATGGGCGGGCAACAGGCCAGCCAAACCCTGCTCTCCATCCGCCTCTCCCAGCTTAAAAAACAGGGAAAAGAGATTAAAAAAGCGGAAGAAGAAAAACTGCTGCAGGAAATCCAGTCCAGTTATCAGGAGCAGATGCACCCCTTGTATGCGGCGGCACGCTTATGGGTGGACGGTATTGTGGATCCGCTGCGTATCCGGTCTTTGGTATCGGCGGGAATCCGCATGGCTGAACATAATCCTGAAATGCCGCGCTTTAATCCCGGGGTCATCCAGACCTGAAATTCAGAGAAAAATGAAATCCTGAATAGCGGATATAACGTCAAAATGAGCAATTCAGCAGATATTTTAAACAGAATAAACCGGATAGCGAATCTGCCACCCCTAAATGGATGTAGATCTTTATGAATCTCAGTCCGTAATCATTTCACTGCTGCATAGTTTGCAATCTGTCGCATGGCTGCCCCTGTTCGGCAGCGCCCCCCCTTCTCTCAAATCCCTGTAACTTTTAATACCCCCGCTCATCTATTCCCATAGTGAGTTTGAAAATGAAAAAACAACTTAGGAGGATAGAACATGCCATTCATTACCGGCAAAGATGCAGATACTGTAAAAGAAATGTTAAAGGACCTGCCCCGGAAAGTAAAAATGCTTTATTTTACTCAGGAACTGGAATGCCAGTACTGCCGGGAAACCAGGCAATTGCTGGAGGAACTGAAAGAACTCGGCAACGGAAATCTCGAGCTGGAAGTTTATAACTTCGTAAATGACAAGGAACAGGTGGAAAAATACGGTATTGACAAAATCCCGGCAACCGTGCTGATGGCCGGTGATACAGATTACGGGATCCGCTATTACGGAATCCCTTCAGGATATGAATTCAGCTCGATTCTGGAGGATATTCAGCAGGTAGCAGCGGGAAGCCCGCAGGTGTCGGAAGAAACTAAAAAGGAAATTGCCAAAATTGACCGGCCGCTGCGGCTGCAGGTATTTGTAACACCCACCTGCCCCTATTGTCCGGGCGCGGTATTAATGGCCCATAAGCTGGCTATGCTGAATGAAAATATTACCGCCGATATGGTGGAAGCCACTGAATTCCCGCACCTTTCCATGCGATATCAGGTGCAGGGTGTGCCCCGCACCATGATCGGAGAGAAACATTCAATCGAAGGTGCCCTGCCGGAACCTCATTTTGTGCAGCAAGTAATGGAAGCGTATCAATCAATGCAGCAAAAACAGGCATAACCTGCCCGGAGGAAGCATGAAATCAATTCTGAAAATATTATTTGTTCTCTCAGTCGGCATTACCGCAACCCTTTATTCCTGTTCGGATTCCGATTCGCAAACCCCCGCACAGAGACAGCAGAGCGACACCCGTCAAAATCAGGCAGCGGCGGTGCAATCCGAACAGAACACGAACACCGGCGGACCCAAAGCACCGGATTTCACCCTGCGCAACAGCAGCGGAAAGGAAATCCGTTTAAGCGATTATAAAGGCAAGGTTGTTATTCTGGACTTCTGGGCAACCTGGTGCGGTCCCTGCCGGATGGAAATTCCCTCTTTTGTAGAAATGCGCGAAAACTACAATGACAAAGGTCTGGAAATAATCGGTGTTTCACTGGACCGGGACGGCTGGCAGGCAGTGAATCCGTTTGTCCAGCAGTATAAAATTAATTATCCCATTGTACTGGGCACACAGCAGATTGTAGCGGATTATGGCGGCATCAATGCCATTCCCACAACATTTATCATCAATAAAAACGGTGAAATCGTGGATAAGGTAATCGGCTATAAACCCAAATCCTATTTCGAAAACACCATTCAAAAACTGCTGAATTCTTAGAGGGAGTAAGTAATATGACTGAGATTTTTGTAAAACAGGTGGAAGGTTTAACCTTTGTGGGACGCGGAAATACCCGCCACTGGATCCCCATGGACGGACCGGAAACTTTTGGCGGATCAGATGCCGCAAACCGTCCCATGGAGTTGTTTCTCATGAGCCTGGCCGGTTGTTCCGGTGCCGATGTCGCCTCGCTCTTGAAAAAGATGCGGGTGGATTACGACGGTTTCGAGATTTTTGTAAAAGGCGAACGGGCCGAAGAACATCCCCGCGTATTTACCCGCATCAACCTGATGTATAAACTGATCGGCGGAAAACTCTCCGGGCAAAAAGAACTCATTGAAAAGGCCATCCGCTTATCGCAGGATAAATATTGTTCAGTATCGGCAATGATCCGGGCTGCAGGCATTCCCATAAATCACAGCTACGAACTGGTGGAAAAAGCTCCGATTTAAGGTAAAAATTCTTGTACCCCAAAGGGCGAAATGGAAAATTCACTTTTCTGTTTCGCCTTTTTTTATTTTGGTAAGTCGGTTATATAACAAACAGAATTGCTGCCTCAGCACATTAAATTTTACTGGTTAAGTTTGGTTTTGCGGTAACTATTCAGTGCATAAAATTCAAGAGATTTTCATTCAAAAATCCCCTGGGGTTGCCACTTTTTTGAATAGAAATTGATCTTAATAATAAAACCTCGAAGAGTTGGCAGATATTGGATTTCTCCTGAAATTTTGTGAATCTCTTAATTATTTATTTGACCTGCAGCGCGAACAAATTATCTTTACCAGACATACTTTCGCAGTCCCATCCCCGGCTGAAATAATTGGGAGATATTATGAACCTCTGCAACATTACCGCCCCTCTTTCCTTTCAAAAAATATTCCGGATTCTTTTAATACTGCTTTTCTTCCTGCTGCTCACCTCCTGCGGCAAAGAATCCAGGCAGGAGAAGAAAGAAATCACCTATCCGGCCGAAACCGCCCAACTGGTCAGCCAGGTGCCGGCAGGCGTGCTTTCCCCCGGCAGCAGCATCCGGGTACAGTTTGTTGAAGCCGTAATCCGGGAAGCGCTGGTAGGCAAAAGTCTGCAAAACCGTTTTTTTTCCTTTGAACCGGATATTGCGGGCAGCGCCCGCTGGGAGGATCAGCGAACGGTGGTATTTACCCCGAATCAGCCCCTGCCCATGCGGCGGCGGTTCCGCGGCACCCTGGACCTTGCCGGTCTGCTGGAAAATGACAAGCTCACACTATTGGATTTTTCCTTTGAAGTGGCGGGGCGCGAAATCGCCGCATTTGAGGGGGATTTCCAGCCGGTAAAATCCGGGGATCAGGAGCGGCTGTTTTATACCGGGCGTGTGAAATTCACCCAGCCCACAGATGTGAATGAAGTGAAAAAAGCAGCTTCCCTGCAGAAGGGAAAACAGAATGTTTCCCTGGTTTGGGATTCCGGTGCAGATTCTCTCAGCTTCACCTTCCGCAGCGACACTCTTTTGCGCCCCCAAAGTGAACAGCAATTTGAATTCTCCCTTAAAAAGGACCCGCTGGAATTATCAGACGATTACCGCACCACCGTTTCGCTGAAGCCGCTCACCCAGTTTTCAGTGGAACAGATCAGCACGCTGTCAACCGGAAAAGAACCCGCTCTGCAAATCACCTTCTCCCATCAACTGGACGCCTCCGCGAATCCCCAGGGATTTATTCAAATTCCCGGGATGGACAATCTGCGGCTGATTACTTCCGGAAAAAAAATAACCATTAACGGCAATTTTGAATACGGCCGCACATATGAAGTGACAGTGCAGTCCGGCCTGCGCAGCAAATGGGGCACAAAGCTGGCGAACGTCTACAGGGATTCAGTTCAGTTTGCCGATATCAAACCGCAGATCCGGTTTGATAATGAGGGCCTGTTTCTTCCCCGGGATAACCGGCAGCAAATCGCCTTTCAGGCAGTAAATGTGCGCCGGGTGGAAGCGGTCATTCACAAAGTTTTCGAATCCAACCTGGGGTTTTTCCTGCAAACCGCACGTCTCGGCAGCGAAAACAGCCGCTACAGCCGCAGCAGTTACGATCTGCAGCGGGTGGGAGTGGAAGTGGCCAGGCAGGATCTTGATCTTGGCATAAACCGCAACCAATGGCAGCGTTTTATACTTGATTTACAGAAGCTGATTCCTGCCGGGGAAAAAGGCCTCTTCATCATACGGCTGGAATTCACAAAAGAGGACATGCTCTACGGGCCGCTGGAAGAGGAACCTGACAATGGAAACCGCAGCTATTTCCGCGGGGAAGCTTATTACGAAGATCCGCGCTCACCCGGTTATCTGTACCGGAATGGCTCCATTTCCCGGCCGCTCATTGTAAGCGATATCGGCCTGACCGTTAAAAAAGGGTTTGATGAAATCCGGGTTTTCTCGACCAATATTCCTGATGCGGAGCCGATGGGCGGCGTGGAAATCCGCCTGCGCAGTTACCAGAACCAGGTTTTGGCAAGCCGCACGACCGGCGGGGAGGGAACAGCGGTCTTCCGGAAACCTGCGGAGGAGGTTTTCTGGGTAGAGGGGGAAAAAGCCGGGCAGCGCAGCCTGATAAAACTGAACGAAATGGCCTGGAATTATTCCAGTTTTGAAACGGGGGGAGCGGAAATCCCGGAAGGCGGAATCCGTGCCTTTATCTACACCGAACGGGGAGTTTACCGTCCCGGGGACACTCTCCACCTTTCTCTGGTTGCCCGGAACGAGAACGGGAATTTCCCCGATGATCATCCGGTTACCCTGAAGATTTATAATCCCCTGCGGCAACTGGTTTGGGAGCAGACCCGCCGTGAGGGGCAAAACGGGTTTTACGCATTTGAATTTTACACCCGGCCGGAGGACATGACCGGCACCTGGCAGGCGGAATTGCTGGTGGGCAGCCAGACTTTTCACTATCCCCTGAAAATTGAAACAGTTGTTCCCCACCGCCTGAAAATCGCCTTGAATCCGCGGGATCAAGTTATCGGACC
>JBAPTX010000018.1:0-1858 GCA_049282375.1 Calditrichia bacterium | reverse complement strand
AGGCTTTCACACCATCTTTTTACGAAAGTAAACATTATTGCTGTGGCTTTCTGAATAAATTGCCATATCAACTTGATACCTGTATCCCATACATACAATTAAAAAATTTTGATCGTCAGGGAGAATTCTTTATCTTCATTCCCGTTTTAAGTGAGGAAGAAATATGAGTTCGATGAAGTCTTCTCTGATTACCGGCGCCTGTTTAATATGGTATTTGATCAGTTTGCCGGTCAGCGCACAGGATAGCACTGTGACCATTCCGCTGCAGGAATGGCTGCAGGCCGGTCCCATTGAAATGCCGCTGCCGGCACTGCATGGCGATGATTTTGGTCCCGCCGAATTGCTTGATTTTAATAATGCGGAGGTATCGCAATGGCAACCTGCCCCCGGAACTGATTTCCCGTGGGCGCCCGGAAAGCATCTGCGCTGGGAAACTCAACAGCCCGGATTAAACGAATTGCAAATTCCCGCACCCGCAGGTGACGCACCGGCAATCTGCTATCTGGCTGTATATCTGGACGCCGGCCGCTGGACAAACGCATCTCTCACTGTGCAAAGTTCGCAGCTTTACCGTGTTTACCTGGATGGTGAATCAATATTAAGCAAAAATAATGTTTCTAAAGGAAAGGAAGCGGTGCAGGATTCGTTAAAAACCGGTATTGATCTGGAAACCGGCAAACATTTGCTCATAATCAAAACGGTGTATAAACCGGAAACCGCTTCTGTTTGGAAGGTTGCCGCCCGGTTAAAGTTACCTTCCGGTTGGGAAGCGCAATCTGTCCAACCCGGTGTTTCGCCCCGGCACCACATGAACATCGGCCATTTACTGGAAGAACCTGAAGTTTCCGCAGTATCCGTCTCCGCAGACGGAAAACTGGCCGGCATTACTGTAAAAAAGCACCATCCGGAAACAGATAAAACGGAGAGCTGGCTGGAATTGCGCCGGGTTTCGGACGGCAGTCTTATACGGACCTACCGCGGCGGTATGCAGATCAGCGGGATTAAATGGGCGCCGGAAGGGCATCGCTTTGCTTATTCCACCCGGGAGGAGGGAAAAGGCACGCTCTGGCTGGTTGATCTTGAAACCGGAACCAGTGAACCGCTGCTGCAGAATGTAAAGAATCTGGGGAGCTTTACCTGGTCGCAGGATGGACAATCCATGTTTTACGGGATCAGCGATGAACCGGCAAAAGAAGAGGAGCTGCTGAAAAGGCTGAGAAGCCTGCGGGACCGCTGGCCTGGCTGGCGTGAACATACTTACCTTTATCAGGTTTTTATCCCCTCAAAAATCAGCCGCCGTCTGACCGCCGGTGAACCCGGTACGTCTATTTCCGCGGTGAGCCCCGACGGTAAAAGGCTGCTGTTTACCCGTAACATTGAGGATTACAGCGAACGGCCGTATGACAAAACCCAATTGTTTCTGCTGGAATTATCCAGCTTGCAGCCGGATACGCTCTGGAGCGGCAAATGGTTCAGCAGTGCACAGTGGTCGCCGGACGGCAAAAAAATCCTGCTGATTGGCGGGCCTTCCATGTTTGGCGAAACCGGAATGAATGTGCCGGAGGGCAAAATTCCCAATGATTACGATCAGCAGGCTTATATCATGAATTTACCGGATGGACAGGTAACCCCAGTTTCGAAGAATTTTGATCCTTCAATCGATGAGGCTTTCTGGCACAGTGAAGAGGTCATTTATTTCCGGGTAAAAGAGAAAGCCTTTCAGCGGATTTACCGCTATGATACCGGCAGAAAATCATTTACGCGCCTGGATACGGGACTGGATGTGGTAAGTGATATGGCGGTGGCAAGGAATGCCCCGGTGGCGGTTTACAGCGGAAGCAGCGTTACAGCACCGGAC
>JBAPTX010000017.1:0-2092 GCA_049282375.1 Calditrichia bacterium | reverse complement strand
AGATTGGACCGCACTGTATTGATCAGTTTATCGGCGGAAGCAGGCAGCCGGAAAGCAACTGTGTTTATCTTTTCCCTCCAGAAATCTTTTACCGCCTGACGGCGGGATTCAACAAAAACATCAGGGGAAGTAAATTCCGGCGGCCGGGCCGGATTTTCCGGATAAAAGGGTACCAGCAGGTGGAATTGCTTTTCTTCGCCCGGCTGTAAATGGAAGGGGTATCGTAAGGCAGCGGAAGCAAAATGAAAATGATCGCTTACTTCCCGGCGGGGCGGCAGGGTATCACGGGCCAGATATTCAGTGATACCCCCTTCATCAAACTCGGCGGCGCCGAATGCCAATGGTTTATTCAGCGGAAAAATCAATTTTTCATCCACCTGTGCGCCGGCCTCATCGAAACTGATGTGGGTCACAGGTGCAGCGCCGCCTTTGATGTTCAGGAACTGCCAGGGCGGGTTCACTTGAAAGGGGCGAATTGCCAGATAAAGATTGCCGCTGCGGCCGCCGTTGCCGGTATTTTTAACCGAATAGCTCAGATAAAGGAAGGCAGAATCCGGCCGGCCTTCCGCAAAAGCGCGGATGGTGAGCTGCAGATCATTGTAACGGCGGGTAACCTGCGGCAGCGGCAGATAACCCTCCGCTAATTTCTGGTCTGATTCCGCCTTGTGCCAGCCCAGCAATTTTCCCCGGCTGAACAAAAACGGTTCAATTGAAAAATGCTTCTTATCCACCTCCACCATGCCGTCGCTGTTGATCAGCGCCTCCCGGTAATCATTGTTCACGCCAATTACTGTCCAATAAGATTGCTCGTTATATAAATAGCGCGGATAGCGTCCGCGTGGCTGCCGGGTGGCGATTTCATGGAAAAAAGACTCGGGGTCGCGGGAAAATGCATAATCTTCGATGTACAGACCGCCGGCGGCATATCCATTGCGGCGGCTGCTCTGCAGCAGTTCAAGTTTAATGAAGCGGGCTTCGGCATTTTTTAAATTGATAAAACTGCGGCCGCCTTTTCCGCGATTCACCCGGTAAACGGTTTCCCAATTTTCTCCGCTGTCGGAAACCAGAACCTGATAGCTGCGGGGATAATCCAGGGAATCCCAGTCAATGATCAGTCCGCCGAATTCGCGGTACTCCTGCAAATCCAGCACAATTTCCTGGCTTTCCGGACCGGTTTTGCTGCGCCAGCGGGTTCGGGGATCATCATCGAGGATGAACCGGATATCTTCCGCTTTGCTGAAGCTGCCGGAAGCGCTGGCCTGCGGCGGCGGCGGATTGGGATTGGGCGGGGGTTTTTCTTCAAACTGCAGTTGGTCAATCAGAATGGAACCGCTGCCGCCGGTTGCGGAGGCGATAATGAACTGCAGGCTGTGGCTGTGCTTCAAAGCACGGTCGGCAGTGGGGCCCCAGGCAAACTCGATGTCCCTTTTTTTGATGGTTATTTTTGTCCATTCGTCCGGAAAATTGAAGTCGCGTTGATTGCGCCACCAGACATTTTCACCGTTTTTGTCCTGCAGCTTAAATTCCAGATTATTCACCGGCGCATCCATTCCCTTCAAATAAAAGGTGAACTGATAATTCTCCGGCAATTCCATGGGAAATGTTTTTTCGATGCCGCAGTAGCCGCTGCCGCTCACAAAATTGAAATCGAGCCGGATGGCGCTGCCCTTCACACCATCAGCCAGTGAAGTGTCTATTTCAACGCCGTCTGAAGCGATGGTTCGCCAGCCGGCGGTGGTTTCAAAATCATCAAGCAGCCGTTCGGCCGTCACTGCAAAGGGATAAAGCAGGAATAACAAAAAGATCAGTTTTCTATAGTGCAATTTCATCTGTCTGGTTAAGGTTTTTTTTTATGGCAATTGGCAGTTGGCAGTTGGCGGCTTCTCCGACACTCCATTCTCCGATACTCCAGCGATTTGCTGCAAAAATCCGCAATCCGCAATTTGCAATTTGCAATTGGCAATTTGAAATTAGCGGCTTCTCCATCACTCCGTCACTTCGTCACTCCGTCACTTCGTCACTCCGTAACTTCGTCACTTCGTCACTTCGTCACTTCGTCACTCCGTCACTCCGGTTCTCCGACACTCCATTC
>JBAPTX010000016.1:0-21175 GCA_049282375.1 Calditrichia bacterium | reverse complement strand
ATCTGGCATATGCCTATAAACTGCCTGTAAAAGAAATTCCATTTATTTACAAAGATACTGAATATTCAACCTCAAAATTGAGTGATGAGGACCGGCGTAAAACCTTTAGAAAGATGTTTCAGTACCGCGCCCCGTTTTTAGAAATTTTGCGTCACCTGACTTACCTTCGCAGAGATTATCACCGCTTTGTGGAAGAGTATAATGAACTGCTGAATCCTCCCGAATTGAAAAAAAATGGATACTTTGAAATTCCTGATAAATTCAAAGTCAGTGTGGGGGTAATGGCTTATAATGAAGAATCGAATATCCGCCAATGCCTGACTGCGCTGGAAAAACAGGAAATTACCTCTGGTTGCATTGAGGAAATTTTCGTGGTTTCATCCGGCTGCACAGACCGGACAAATGAAATTGTGCGTGAGATGCAGGAACAAAATCCCCGCATAAACCTGATAGTCCAGAAAGAACGGGAAGGGAAAGCTTCGGCAATAAATTTGTTTTTGAAAAATGCAAATGGTGATATCTGCGTATTGGAAAGTGCCGATACATTAACTCGACCAGATACTATTGAAAAATTAATACAACCGTTTTTTCAAAAAAATATCGGGATTACCGGCTCCCACCCGGTTCCCACCAATTCGAATAAAAATTTTACCGGATTTTGTGTGAAGAAGTTATGGGAGCTCCACCATTTATTGGCATCTCAGAGTCCAAAATGTGGAGAATTGATCGCATTCCGCAATATTTTAAAGAAAATCCCCTCTTATACTGCCGTTGATGAGGCGGTTATTGAATCATTGATTTTGCAGCAGGGTTTAGATCTCGCATATGTACCCGATGCAATTGTGCTTAATAAAGGACCGGAGAATATTCAAGATTTTTATAAACAACGGGTGCGAATTGCAGCCGGTCATAAACATTTGGCATCTACTAAAAATTATAAAGTATCCACCTACAGTTCCGGAAAAATTTTAAAATTACTTTGGAAAAATACCACAAAAAATCCTAAGTCTGTATTTTTTACCTTGGGAATGATGTCGCTGGAGGCCTTCGCCCGTTTCAGCGGCTCCCTGAATTTCTACCTGCGGGATAAAAATCCCTATGTATGGGATATTGCGAAAACCACCAAAGAATTGCATGTTGCGGATGAATCAAATTAACATCACCTGCAGAATATTCATTGCTTTTATTTTGTTTTACGGAAATATTCTGATAAGCCAGCCGTATTATGGGGCCAAATTTGAACCGCAAGCCGGCAAAATATATCACGGAATGCAAGCTGAGGTGCGGCCGGTTAGTTTTAATAAAATGGAAATCGATTGGCAGGGAGTGGAAGATTATACAAATTCAGTTGGAAAACGTCCGAAACTGATTATGCATTATTTGAATTTTGATCCCTTCAACCTGCTTCTTTTAAAACCAATTGTAAAGGAAATTGCTGCTAAACCCTATGATTATTATGCCCAAATAGGCCTTGATTTTTATAGCTATCCTAAAAAAGGGAAGTATAATGACAGGAAAGACATCAGCCGGGATATCAGTATTCATGGTTATGATATGGTGCTGGAAAACCTGGCAATTTTTTTTAAGGAAATTGAAATCCCTGTTTTTTTACGCCTGGGTTATGAATTCGGCGGGAACGGTTTTGGGTATAAGTATAATCCACAAGATTATGTAAGTGCATGGCAGCATATAGTAACATATTTTCGTGAGGCCAAAGTCAATAATGTAGCTTTTGTATGGAATAATTTGGATGAAATGAATTATATGAGTTTTTATCCCGGCGATGAGTATGTGGATTGGTGGGCAATAAATATTTTTGATTTGACTCCGGAGAGAAAAAATCAAATTATAAATTTTGTTGTTGATGCAGACCGCCACCGAAAACCGGTCATGATTGCTGAGTCCACCCCCCGGGAAATTGGGACAGCAAACGGAATACAGGCTTATAGTCTCTGGTTTAAACCTTATTTCGATTTAATAGACAACTACCCCCAGATAAAAGCATTTTGCTATCTTAATGCATCATGGGCTGACTTTCCCGATAAATCCTTTTCACAGGATTGCCGGTTACAGGCCAATGCCCGGCTGGCACAGCAGTATAGGGTCTGGCTTTCTCAGAAAAAATTTATTAATGCAGCACCCAATGATTAACCTCTTCTAAATATTCAAAATATCCTCTGCAGTGAAATCTACCAAACATTTTACTCCCTGATATTTTCAAAATAAGATCAACTATTTTACCCTATTTTTTAAAAGTAGGATTCCTGTAGTTTATTATTAGAAAATACCTTATTTTTGAATGGACGGTGTTTTCCATAAATTAAAGGAGTTACTATTTTATGAAAAGATTTTTATTTATTAATACAATTATTATAATATCCGCTTTAATCGGATTTTTTACCGGCAGTAAAGCCTATTTTGGAGCTAAATACGAACCGCCGGATGGTCGCATCATTCACGGTTTAGGGCAGTATATTTCAATTTTTTACACAGATGCTGAAAACTGGCAGTTGGTCTCTGATTATCAAAATTCAGTAAATGAGGTCCCGGTAATCTATTCTGCCTATGCTTATATTGATCCGCTTATTAATTTTTTTGATAATACTGATTTTCAGGATATTACAAATAACCATGGCTATCCTTACATCCTTGTTGTCGGGTTGTCTTTAATGGATGCATCGTACATTTCAACCGGACAGATAAATATCCCGGTTCAGGATATTTTAAACGGAAACCTGGATAATCAAATCATACAGGTGGCCCAACGACTGAAGAATGTAAATGCCCCCGTTTATCTGCGTCCCGGATTTGAATTTGGGGAGAACAACAGTGGCATCCATAATGATCCGGATTTGTCCGCAGCTGATTTCAAAAATATATGGATTCATATTTACAATATATTTCAGCAGGAAAACGTGTTAAATGTCGCATGGATTTGGAATACGGTTAATCCGAATAAGTTTAATTACATGAATTGGTATCCCGGAGATCAGTATGTGGATTGGTGGGGCATCAATTATTTTACGTCCAGCCAGATCAGTAATGCTGATAATTTTCTGAACGATGCTGCAGCGCACCAGAAACCGGTAATGGTTTGTGAATCCTGCCCGATTCAAAATGGGGGCACTACGAATGCTGCTAATTGGAATAACTGGTTTATTCCATATTTTAACAAATTGGCAAATCAACCCCATATTAAAGGGTTTATTTATATAAACGATCCCTGGGATAAATCCGGCTTTTTTGATGACTGGCCGGATTCGCGTATTAACAGCAATTCCTTTATTCAAGCGAACTACAGCAGCGAATTGCAGGATAACCGCTATATTCAAATGTCAGAGTATTTAAGTAACCCTGGAATAATTACCGGAAATACTACAATAAATGATACCATCCCTCCAAATCCTGTGGGGCAGGTGATGATTAATGAAAGCGATAAACGGGTTCAATTAAACTGGAAGAATCCCGTTTCCCAGGATCTCGCCGGTATTCAAATTGTGCGCCGTGCAGATCAATTTCCCCAGACACCGGATGATGGATTGGTTGTTTTTACCAGTTTAGACAGCACCTTTACAGATATTAATGTGCAGAATAACCATACCTATTATTACGCCTTGTTTGCATATGATACCGTGCTGAATTTTTCCAAAGGAGTTAAGGTAAAGGCAACCCCCCACTTTTTAAACAATACGGATGTAATAATTAATTCTACCAATAAAAAGAATCAAACCTTCGTAAGTGCTTTCCCGAATCCATTTAACAACCAAACTTCTTTTGCTGTAAAAATGCCTTTTAATGGAAATATGAACTTAAAAATTTACAACGTTGCCGGACAGATTGTAGAAATAATTACCGATTCTTTCTATTCATCCGGAAGTTATACTTTCAAATGGCAGGCAGATCAATATGCTTCAGGTTTATATTTTGCAGTTTTAAATTTAACTGCCGATAATAAAAAAGCTGCGAATAGCAATAGAACGCAAGTGCATAAGATTTTTTTGTTGAAGTAATAAATGCAGATGGATTGGAATGGTGATTTTTCAGTATATCAAAATTGCCCTGGGGTGGAGAAATTGGTCCGTTTTTCTATATAACGCCTTTCTGGAAAATTTTTTTCTGGTGCTTTATTTTGCATTGGTATTACCCGATTTTTCAAATCAGTTTTTGATTAAGGTTATGTTGTTCTACCTGTTCAGTGTATTCTCTACATCTTATGGATATCTGATTAATGATTATGCTGATCGCGAGACAGATGCATTGCAGGGTAAAAAGAATGTTTTCAGTTCCCTGGAAAAGGGCGATTCAATACTGATTATTCTGGGAGTTTTGGGCCTGAGTATTGTGTTGGGAAGTTATTTTGTTAAAGATGGACCTTTTCTGATGATTTGGTTTGTCTGGCTTTTTTTAGCCACCTTCTATTCTTTAAATCCAATCCGTCTAAAGGAGAAAGGGCGGCTTGGATTGATAATGGTTGTACTGGCGCAGCGGTTATTACCGACTTTACTTGTTTTTGCCGCTTTTTCTTACTGGTCTATTGTTGATATATTTCTTTTTTGTTTTTATATCTTCATCCGGGGTTTCTCAAGCGATTTAAACCATCAGTTGGAAGATTACCACCTGGATAAAAGAACGAAAACAAATACCTTTGCTGTTGAGGCAGGCTACGATTCTGCCCGTAAAAGATTTCAGATTATCCTGGAATTGGAAAAATTTCTGTTTGCTGTTCTGCTACTGCGGGTGTATTGGGTAATGCGCAATTTGTACCCGGGTTTTTCTCTGGTTTATCTTTCATTTTTTATCGGATATCTCTTTTTGTATTTTGCTGCATGGTATAGAGTAAGACAGGGCGCCGATCGAAATCCTTTTCTCGAGAGGGAAAAGAATATTTTTCAGTTTCTTCACCATCCGGTTCCCACTATAATTTTTCCGTTGATATTATGTCTGCATTTAATCACCCTAAACAGCCATTACATCTGGATTGTCATTTTCCTGCTGATTAACAAGCTGATAGTTCAAAAAGATTTGCTGTATAATAATTTCCCGGTATTGTTGTTGAGGGAAAAAATGGCAGTTTGGGGAAAAAAGTGATAGTAATAATTTGACTCTTAGGATCTGAATATACTATTTGGAAAGTTGATGAATTTGACAACAGGAATTGTTGTTCTTCTTCGGAAACCAGTATGGTTTTTGAACCTGATAAAAAAAGATGTCTTTTGGGATGAAAATACAAATCCCGAATTCGGAAATGGCTTTTTACTAAATGCCAATGGGCATCACCCCTCCGAAAGTCCATTCGCTTTTGAATGGTGGTATTTTGATGTATCGCTGAATGATGGCTCCGCAGCCACTTTCATATTTCATCTATCAGATTTATTAAAACCAAATTCAAAGTTTGGCAGCATCAACATCTCTCTTTTTAAGCCCGGTTTTAATACAAAAACCTGGTTTATTCGTTATCCTGTTGCGCAGATAAAAGCATCCACGGAAAAATGCAATGTGAAAATTGGGAAAAATACCTGCAGAAATATTTCCGATTCAATTTATGAGATAAAAATTGATGAAGCCGATATTAAAGTGGATTTGAGATTTATCTCTCAGATGAACGCCTGGCGCCCAGGAAAAGGCAAGATTCATTTCGGCAAAGTTACAGATTATTTTGCCTGGCTTGTACCTCAACCACGTGCAAAAGTCTCCGGACAGATCAGGGTAAAAGATTCTGATTGGGATATCAATGGAATTGGTTATCATGATCATAATTGGGGGACAGTTCCTTTAATCAATATATTGAATGCCTGGACATGGGGCAGATTATATTTTGAAGAATTCACAATGGTTTATGCGGATTTGTTTCTTGCTCAGAATTTTGTTCCTGCCAGAGCTTTGCCGTTTATGCTGGCTAAAGGAAATGAGATAGTTATTTCTGATTTCCTGAACGAGCATTTACCAATAAATAGGGGTCATGATTTTTTGTTGAATCCTGAAGATGTTGATAATCCTGAGGGATGGACTATTTCATGGAAAAAAGAAAATCACTGGCTCAAACTAAAATTAAAGACGCGGTTTGTGCTTGAGAAGGCGGATTTACTCAATTCTCATCATCCCGTAATCAAAAAAATGATCGAGCTTCTGGTGGCCCATCCCTATTACATTCGCTGTTTTGTAGATGCGGAGGGGATTATTTCCGTTGATGGTCATCCTGAAAAGGTAATTTCTAAACAGGCCATTTGCGAACAGATCGTTTTCCGGCATTCGCGATTAAAAAATATAAATCATAAATTTGAAAAACAGGATGGGAATTGATCTGATGAGTTTCGACAAACCCTGCCAGTCTGATTTTTAAAAGGGTGTACTAAGTAAAATCCCCTCATCTTTGAAAAGGATATTAGAAATAAAAATTATTAAAATCCGCTAAACGCAGTTAAATTATGATGTCTGAGTTTAAAGTTGTGGACTGAAATTGCTATTTCTAGAGGTTTCTGATATGAAAAAAATTTTATTGTTATTAATTATAGTTTTACTCAGCAGCAGCGATACGTTCGCCCAGCTAAGATTGAAACGGGATGATTTTGTGGGAACTTCCCGGAAAAACTGGTGGCACTGGCATAATGATGGCCCAAGCACCCCAATGCCTCAAGTAAAAGATGGATATTCCTATTTTTCATTAGTGGATGCAGATAAAAATTACCGCCCCTATTGTGATGCCGCAATCTGGGATGGCTGGCCGGACCATGCCGGCCCCTGGCATTACTGTGAAGTAACCCTTCGGGCCAAATGTATTACTCCCCACCAGTACGGCTCGCGGGGCTGGGGGCTCTGGTTTACGGAAGACCCGCCTAAGGTACAAAAAAATGCCTGGTTTATGCAGTTACTGGATGACCCCGATTTGACCGGAATAGATTCCTGGAAAGCGGAAACGGCCAAAGGCAGGTATCTGGCGAATAATCATTTTACCGACCTGACCGTAGAGCCGCATGTTATTGATATTATGCAGTGGCATACCTATAAGATAGTATGGCAGCCCGATCTTGTTGAAATGTTTGTGGATGGAAATTCAGTTTTCCGTTCTACCATAGATATCCCCGACCAGCCGATGGCATTGCATATCTGGGCGGATAATATCGTTTATCAACATATAGATCCGGATACTATTAAATTAAATTGGCGCGGCTGGACAGGGCAGAATGATTTTTACCTGGATTATGCAAGGGTGTTGAGCAAGGGAACGCTTGATTCCAGTTTAACCCCGGCGGGCGTTATGCTTTTAGAGGAACACCCCAATGAAATGGGCGGGGGAGGCGTGCAGTACTCCTGGAAAAACTATTCCTTTAATGCGCCGGACGGCGAGGCGGTAATCCTTTTGACCGGCAGGGTAGAGCAGTATCTGGATGACACTGGGCAGCCCATAAGCGATGATGATGATATCCGCCTGGTGATTGATGGAATGGATTATGGCTGGGAAACGGCTACTTCCCTGAATGGGGATGCAGCCGGAACTCAGACTAAAAACCTTTTAATTGAACAGAATTTTTCACAGGGAAACAAAAACATTGATATTTATGGTGATGTCACTCCGCTTCTTTCAGATGTTACCGTCCTGGGCAGTCCGGGCGGCGGAGTTGTTTTTAATGAGGAATATCAGGAAACCGCCACCGGCGGTGCAACTTCATATTTGTGGAAGGATATTGATTTCCTGACACATGCCGGTGAAGTTGCCATCTATATCTCAGGCAGTGCTGATGAAGACCCCACACCTTCACCGGCTGATCATTATGGATATCAGTATAGTGACTATTCCGATGAAGAGTGCGATCATTTGAAAATTGTGCTGGATGGATATGATTATGGGTATGAGACAGATTACGCTTTATACGGCAACCGCTTATTTGGCGAACCCAAATCTATATTGATTCGTGAAAATTTGGACCGGGGAAGTCATAATCTTAAAATATACGCCCGCAACACACCCACCCTGCACCGTGTTTTGATTTATGGTGAATTTGATGATGTTACCCTTCCGGTCTCTTTAGCTGCCTTCGATGTTAAAGCGGAAACGGATCGAAATCTGCTGACCTGGCGCACCGAGTCCGAACTGGAGAATCTTGGATTTAATATTTACAAGGCCGCCAGCCCAACGGATCTGCCGGAAGACCAGTTACAGTTTTTTAAACTGAACCCGCAGTTGATTCAGGGAGCGGGCAACAGCAATGAAATTCACGATTATTCCTATGAAGACCAGCATGTTCAGGAGGGCTGGTATTACTGGTATTATCTGGAAGATGTGGATTTCGGCGGGAAGCGGGAAAAGCACGAAATGGTGAAAATGTACAGGGAGGAATCGCTGATCAGTGGATTTAAACTATTTGCCAATTATCCCAATCCATTTAATAATTCAACTAAAATAAGATACAAGCTTCCGGAAGCAGCCGATGTTTCCTGGCAGATATTCAGTACGGAAGGGCGGCTTGTTGCCGGAAACTCAATGAACAGATTGGAAAAAGGCGAATATGCAATAGAGTGGAATGGAACGGATGCGAATAATCTACCGGTTGCATCCGGCGTGTACTATTTCCGGCTGAAAGCCAATCAGTTTATTAAAACAATTCCAATGGTACTGGTTCAATAGAATAATGGATTAACGATTTGCATATCAAATGAATTTTTCCTGGTTTTATTTTGATTTAATCACGAAGGATGGTCAAAAGGTTATTATTATTTTTTACGGCCATCCTTTTTTTCTGAGTTTTGATATTGCGCTTTGTGATATCACCATCTATCAAAATCATCAGAAATTCCATTTAGGTGTTACCTGCCCCCGTCAAAACAGTTTGTTTTCCATTGATTCTCTCACAGCCCAAATAGCCGGTAGTGAATTGCGGAAACAGGAGAATAGTTTTCTCATCAACCTTGATGATAATAGAATAAAAGGGCATCTTTCCTTAAAACCGGTGTTCAATTCTATAACTCTGCCGACAATCTCCCTCATTAAAGAAAAACAACATTTTTTTAACTGGCGGGTTATAGCGCCCTATTTGGATGTTGAAGGATTCATTGAACTACAAAATGAGGAAATATCTTTAAAAGGTACAGGATATCTGGATTATAACGAGGGGAATTTTGTTTTAAACAGTAAAGTCAGGAGCTGGAGTTGGGGACGTTTTCACGGGAAGAATGAAACGGTTTCCTGGGGTTCAGTATTACTGTTAAATGGAGAACGCAAACAGCCGGTATTTATTTGTAATCATCAGGGTTATAGTTATTTTGAACCTTCGGAAAAAATTGAAACAGACGGAGCCATTTCTGTAAAAAATGAGAAATTTAATTGGGAATATCAAATTACTCGCCTTTCCCCCTTTGATAATATGCACTTTTTAATTTCCAGATTCCCGCCGCGCTACACCTTATTCCGAAAAATTCATGAATTTATTTTTTACCGGTTGGAAGAATCAAAAATGATCAACAAATTCAACAGACCGCTGGCAAATACCGAATATAAAAGATACACTGCCGAATTGAGCAGCCGGCATTCAGGCTCAATGAAAGGTATGATTGAAACAATCGATTTTCATTAATGGCAAAATATCTGATTCCTTTATCAAAGATCAATAGTGTTGCGGAGGGGGGCGGTAAAGCATATCACCTGTCCTTACTGCAAAAATGGGGCTATCCCGTGCCCTCTGCAGTTGTAATTTCCCCCCGGGCTTTCGCAGACTTTATCAGAATCCACGGCATTGATTCAACTTTTAATTCTTTATTGAACAATAATTATTCTGCTGCTGTCCTGAACAAAAAACTGCAGGAATTAAAAGATACATTTGCGGTTCGTCCTGTTTCCAGACATCTGCAAACAGAAATTGCCGGGTTTTTACCGCTTTTTAAACAGAAGCTGCTGGCCGTCCGGTCCTCGGCTCTGGCAGAAGATCAACAGGAATCGTCTTTTGCCGGATTGTTTAAAACAGTCCTGGATGTTCCCCCGAATCCTGATTCGATTATTGATGCCGTAAAAAAGGTCTGGCTTTCCGCCTTTGATTTGCGAGTCTGGCAGTATTGCCGTGAACACAAAGTAAAACCAACTGCTGTTTTTCCCGGAGTGATACTGCAGGAAATAGTGGATTCGATTCATGGCGGAATTGGATTCAGTTTAAATCCGGTAAATAACGACACCACCTGCGTATATATTGAAGAAATTCCGGCAAAAGGGGAGAGTCTCGCCGCCGGGGAAGCGGTTCCCAATACCTATTTGTTTTCCAAAACGCTAACCGGCACCGGCACGTATGAGCCCTGGTTAGAAACACTTACTGATCAGATTATCAGGCTGGAAAAAGATTACGGCGTTCCGGTGGATGTGGAATGGTGTTTAAACCAGGAAAACCAGTTATTTTTTTTGCAGGCACGTCCTGTTACCACTTTCTCGGAAGGAGATATGCTTATATGGACGGACGAAAATGTTGGCGAAGTGCTGCCGGAAGTGGTTACCCCTCTCACCTGGAGCATTCTGGGGCCAAATACAAATAAAAGTTTCCGCTGGACACTGAAGTCAATCGGATTTCAAAGAGAAAGCGCATACCGGCTTTTTCGCCTGATTAACGGGCGTGTCTATTTCAATCATACTTTCTTCACCAAAGCATTAAACAGTATTTTCCCCTCAAGTTACAGGAAAAAGAGAAGAGAAGCGCCGGTTCTGAAACGGCGTTTACTGGCGGCGCTTCATTCCGGCAGGCTGTTGATAAAATTTACAGGATTGCTGCTTTTCCTGCCCGCTGCTTCCCGGCGCATTGAAAAACGGTCCGCTGCTTTTCTCCAGAAAACGGGAGTTTTGGATAAGGCCGAAACTTTCGAAGAATCAAAGATAATGATTCGCCGCCTGCTCAAACTGGAAGAAAAAATCATGCGGCTGCATGTGGCCAATACTTTCTTCGGGGAAATTTTATATCAGTTGATGAATGGTATTTTCAGCCAGTTTAATTCCAACCCTGCCGATAAAGAATTTTTAGAATCATTTGCAGAAGTGGGGGAGGCCCGTTCCGCATTAAGCGGCAGGGAACTGATGCAGCTTGCAGACCAATTTAAATTATTAGGAATAAACGGCCGGGATTTTCAGGAATTTGAAGAGAAAATCAAACAAGACTCCAAAGCCACAGAGCATGTGGAAATTTTTTTGAATAAATACGGCCACATGTCCGATCAGGAATTTGAGCTGTCTCATCCCCGCTGGAGGGAAGAGCCCGCTAAATTATTTAAAGCAGTTTACAGTATTCTGAATTCCTCCGCCCTTAATGAATCTGCGTTTAAACGGGATACCCGCACCGGACGTAAACCTTCGCTGCGGCGACTTTTTTTTGCTGTTCCGAGACTGTTCAGCCGGAACCGCGAAAATTTAAAACAGGCATTTCTGCAGGTGCATTTTGCCCTGAAAAAAGAAATATTGAAGGAAGGAGTCCGGCTGGTTGAAATGGGTATATTGCGTGATGTGGAGGAAGTTTATTTTTTGAAGTTGGATGAGTTGCCGGTTGCCTGTAAAACAGATGGGATGCCGCCGCGGCAGGATCTGAGCCAGAAAGCTGCTGACAGGAAAGCAGAACATGCTGCATTTAAAAAAGCCGAAAAGCCGTTGCGGTATCTGGAACAAAATGGTGAATTTCAGCCGGTATTTCATACAGTGGAACAGAAGTCTGCCGACAATACAGTTTCGGCTCATCCGAATATGCGGAAGGGAATTCCGTGCAGCAGCGGAAAAATCAGCGGACCGGCCAGGGTGTTGAATTATTTTGAGGACGGTTATGAATTACAGCCGGGAGAAATTATGGTCACACATTCGGCAAATCCGGGGTGGGTTCCTTTTTTTCTGCTGGTGAAAGGAATTGTCACTGAAATCGGCGGCGCTCTTTCCCACAGTGCCATTATTGCCCGTGAATATAAAATTCCCATGATAGCTGCGGTTCCGGATGCCTGCCGTTATATCCGGACGGGTGATCTTTTGGAATTGGATGGAGACAGCGGTGAACTAAAAATTACTCAGAAAACAACGGCAGTACAATGAAAATACTTTTTACGGCAAATGATCTTGGCGGTGGGATGGGCCACGTCCGCCGCAGCAGAATGCTTGCTAAGACTCTGCAGAAATTGGGTGCTGAAGTGGCTTTTCTTGTTCATACGGATAAAGCTTTACAGCATTTGAGTCCGGATTTTACAGTTTATCAGGAAACTTTTCCAATGGAGAAGTGGGAAATTTTCTTAAAGTCAAAAATTTCGCCTATTCATCCCATCCCGGAGGACCCTTCCAAAAACAATCCCTTTTTTTGGGAATTCAACAGTTTGAATTATCAGGTTTTACGGGATGGATATTTTACCAGTGGGATCACTGAACGGCGTTTCAGGCAGTTAAAAAAGATCGTGGAAGAATTTAAACCGGATATAATGATAAATGACGGCCATTTGCTGGCTTATTTTCTGAGGCGTTTTTTTCAAATCCCCTTAGTACAAATTGTCCGTTTTGCAGTTTTTCCTGAAAATCCCCAACTGCTCTGGTGGAAAACGCCGCCGGAAGGATTGCAGCCGCCAGGGGCAATGGCTGCTTTTCAGGGTCTGTTCCGGCAGATTAAAGAATCACCCGCCGAAGAAGCCTGCTGCCTTTTAAAAGGAGACGGCTACCTGATCCCCGCCGATGGTGAAGTTGAACCTGTCCAAACCAATGCACCCCATTTGTTTTTAGGGTATCATGTAGATTCTGATTGGGATCCCCGGCTGCTGGATGTAGATACTAAACCGCGTTTAAAAAAAGTATTTGTAACCATTGGGGCAGGCGCTCAGCGTAACCGGGTTGCTTCCTTTTACCAATTCCTTGTCAATACTTTAAAAGATGAGTCTCTGCAAGTTATTTTTTCTGACCCGTTTCAGGTTCTCTCGCAGGATTTTCAAAAACAGAAATATCCGCAAATCAGTGTTTATAAATGGATCGAATCCTCCACGGTATTTCCTTACCTTCATTTGGTTATTCATCATGGCGGGTACAGCACGACACTGGAAGCGCTGTGGTGGGGAGTCCCTTCGCTGGTGCTTCCATTTCACTCTGAACAGGAAGGTAACGGCCGCCGTCTGCAGCGTTTAAATGCAGGGGAAATCGTAAATGTGGCAAACACACCGTACGATCCTGTCTGGTTTAGAAGTTCATTTGGCAGATACTCCTTAATGGGCGGTTTCGATTTTGCACTTACAGAAGATAAATTGAAGGACAAAATCCATCAGATTCTTTCCGATAACACATATAAGAATAAAGCGGAAGAACAATCAAAAAAATTAAAATCACAGTTCAATCCTGCGAAAATCGGAAGTTTTATTGGGCAATTCGTCTAAAAAAAATGAGCGGGTGGCACCGCGTGATCATTACTTTAACCGCCAATACTTACGGCGGGAACGGCTTCAGGCTTATGTGGATCAGATTGAACTGCTAAAGCAGTATAGTCAGCCGCAGCACAATATCCTGGAGGTGGGGAAGGGCGGCGGTTACCTTTACGATTTTGTCAGTAAGTACCTGGGCCAGTCCATTAAAACAATAGATGTTTTACCAGAACTAAATCCTGATTATTGCTGTGATATCAGTTCACCCGATTTCAGGATTGAGGAAACTTTTGATGTGGGGGTTTGTTTTGAAGTGCTGGAACATATCCCATGGAAGGATTTACCCGAAGCCATTAAAAATTTAAGCGGGATAGTCCGGAATTATTTGATTATTTCCGTACCGGATACCAATTTTTTTCTGCAGGCCAAACTCAATCTGTTATGGCTGAAATATACCCCTTTAAACCTGATTATCAGCCTTCCCCGGTTCTTCAATAATCGCAATACCTTTGGCAACGGGCATGAATGGGAGATCGGGATAAAACAGGATGGAAAGCGAATTTCCGCCGATTTGTTCATTGATGAAATAATTGGCAGGCCAAATTTAGTTGCTCATCAGCGGGGCCGGGAAATGGCCAGCCATCATTTTTTTGTTCTTAAGGGAGGGGCAGGAAGGTGAAACCGCCCTCCGTTAAGGACTTTGAGTATTATAAAAAGTCTTCTGCAAAAGGGGTAAAATGGACCGGAGCGGGAGAAGTTATTTCCCGCCTTTTTCAATTTATTGTGAGCGTGGCCCTGGCGCGTTTGCTGACGCCGGTAGATTTCGGATTAATCGCCCTGGCCTTAATTATTACTAAATTAATTCAGTTGATCATTGATTTTGGATTCTCCTCCACAATTATACAGCGGCCCGAAATCAATAAAGAACATTACAATACCACTTTTGTCGTCGTGCTGTTTTTTGCAATTCTCATTTTCCTCTTTTTATTTTTCAACAGTTCCTTGATTGCTTCCTGGCTGGGGAATAAAGAAATTTCTGGATTGATTAAATACTTATCACCTGTAGTGCTTTTATCCGCGATAAATGTGGTGCCGCGTGCCCGTTTAACCCGGAAACTTAATTTCCGGCGTATTGCAGCAGCGGAGTTTATATCCACTATTTTTTATGGCGGAATCACCGTTGTTTTTGCTTTTCTTCTGCGAAACGTCTGGTGTTTTGTTATTGGCATCCTTACGGAGCAAATTGTATTAGGCATACTGCTGTGGATTTTCAGTAATTACCGCCCGTCTTTTTCTTTGTCTTTTCGTGCTCTAAGGGAAATGTTCAATTTCAGTGGCGCTGTTTTTGGCACCCGCTTGCTAAATTTCGCCAATTTAAATGCCTTGAATATTTTAATTCAAAAATTCTATGGCAGTTATTCGCTGGGTCTTTTTTCACTTGCCTACCAGATAATTGATCTGCCGACACAGCGAATCGCCAAAAATATTATGAAGGTAATGTACCCGATCCTTTCGCGTCTTCAGACACAATCACAAGAATACAAAAAACTTTTTTTGACTGTACTGTACATCATGATGCTCATTATTCTGCCTTTATTTATCGTGTTGTATTTACTTGCTGAACCTTTCGTGATGATTTTTTTTGGCGAAAAGTGGATGGCCGCTGTTCCCTTTTTGAAAATCGTCTGTGTTGTAGGGATTATCCGTTCTCTCTGGACGGTGATAAGTGCGGTATCCATGTCCATCGGGCGGCCGCAGTTAGAATTGATCCTGAATCTGTTAAATATAATCCTGCTGGTAGCAGGTATTTTTATTATTGAGCCCTACGGATTAACTGCCATTCTGATTTATTTTACCTTCCTGCTTTCTGTTTTGTACGTGGCAGGGCAATTCTGGATTTTTAAAGTGTTGCAGATATCCCCCTGGAAAATCCTCCGACAGGTTAAAATCCCTTTATTTGCCAATGGACTGCTGTTTTCAATTTTATATTTTTTCAGCCGCTGGGAAATAATAAGTTCTCTATCTCCATTATTAATGAAGTTTGTTCTTTTGTCGATAGTAGCAGTATTAATTTATTTGATTATTTTATGGATAATGGACCGGCGCAGTTTGATTAATCTTTTCAAAATGGTAATACAGGCTTAATAATGGATAGGGAATACGATGTTGTAATTGTTGGCGGAGGTCCTTCCGGAAGTACCGCCGCGTATTACCATGCACAGTATGGCCTTAAAACGTTATTAATTGATAAGGCTTATTTCCCGAGAGATAAAGCCTGCGGGGACGGAATCCCGAATAAAGTCCTGCGGCTTTTAAAGGAAATGGGGATCAGCGGAGATCAACTGGGAGATATAGGCTATCGCATTGACCGCATGCAATTGTATTCTCCCGGCGGGCAAAAGTTAAGTTATGGAGAAATTGATCCGGACAGCGAAGCCAAAAGTTTCTGCAGTCCCCGCGCACAGTTTGATAACTTACTTTTTCAATGGGTTAAGGGCACTGCGGCGCAGGTGGAAGAGGGAATGGCTCTGGAAGATTTGTCCCGCCGGGACAATCGTTTTATTTTAAAAATAAGAAACCGGAGGCTGGAAAAAACAGAAACAGTTGAAACGCCTTTATTGATCGGTGCGGATGGTGCCAATTCGAGGGTCCGTAAACTTCTGAATATTGAAGCGGTGGATGAAGATTATAAATTCGATGGTTACCGCACCTATGCAGCGGGAAAATCATTCGACCCGGTTGTTCATATTTTTTATGATGAAAGGACCTTGCCGGGTTATTTCTGGATATTTCCGGTAGCGGAGAATCGTGCCAATATCGGTATTATGGTGGAGAGAGAGACTTGCCAACAGCAAAACACCAATGTCCGGGACCTTTTTTATTCGCTTATTGATAAAAATAAAGATATTGCTGCACAGCTTGATGGCGCCAAAATTTCCCGGAAGGATGCCAGGGGCTGTCCGCTGCCTCTGGGACATAAAAATATTGTTAATTATGCAGATGGCGTGATGCTGATTGGAGATGCGGCTTCTTTTATAAATCCAATTACCGGGGGCGGTATTTACTTTGGAATGGCGAGCGCTAAAGCGGCTGCGGAAGTGAGCAGGGAAGCTCATGAAAAAAAAGATTTTTCGAGTGCCATGATGAAACAGATTTATTATTTTTATTCCAATCAATTTGAAACCGGGTTTAATGTGGCGAACAGTTTAAGAAAATTCTTCAGGTCAAAGGATAAAGTCGAGCGTTTGTTCACATGGTGTGACCGCAGCCGCATTATTTCTAATTTGTTCATTTCGCTTTATGGCCGGCCTCTGCTGAAAAGATTCTATATAAACCCGTTTTATTGGGCTGCACTGCTGAGAAATTAATGTTGATTTTAGTTGAGGAGAGAGTATGACCAAATGGATAATGGGAATTGTTCTAAGTTTAAGTATTTTAACCTCTTTATTTGCCCAGCGTCCCGTTCCCGGGTTCACGAACAAATCAATTATAGCAGATAATTTTACATTAGCTAAAAAGTTTGATGTTGCAGATATGGATTTTGATGGGGATCTGGATGTAATTGCAGCTTCCAGTAACTCTAATGGTGTCAATGTTGCCTGGTTTGAAAATGATGGGACGATGGCATTTACACAGCACAATGTAGATGCTGGTTTCGAAGGTGCCAGGGTGGCAGTAGCAGCAGATTTTAACAATGGTAACTCATTTTTAGAAATTGCCGCCGGAACCGCTTTGGACCCACAGAGCCGATTTTATGAATATAATGGCTCTTCCTGGACTTACCAGAACGTGGGAATAAATCCCGGACCCTTGAATTACACTATAAGAGTTGTGGATGCCAATCTGGATAATTTCCCGGATTTACTGATTATGTATGGTGATCCCCAGAATAAAATTGTCTTAATGCATGGGTACGGTGACGGTTCTTTTGATAACCCAGTTACCCTTGTTTCTGATTTTAAAAATGCAGTAGATGCTAATATTGCAGATATAGATCAGGACGGGGATCAGGATCTGATTGGTGTGGCTTTTCAGGAAGGAACAACAAGTTTTTATAATATAGCATGGTGGGAGAGAACGGCCATCGGTTTGGAACAGCGTGAGATTGATAATATTTCTGGAAGATTTAATAGTCTTGATTTAGCGGATTTAGATGATGATGGCGATTTGGATTTGGTTGTTGCGGTTTGGGATGGTAATGAAGGTGCAAGGATTGGCTGGTACCAAAATGAGGGTAATGGCAATTTTGGTTCTTTTAATGAGATTTATACTGGTTTTACGAATGCCAGAAAAGCAGTAGCTAGCGATATTGATGGGGATGGAGATTTGGATATTGTAGGAGCTGCAGACCATGATAACAAAGTCGTCTGGTTGGAGAATAATAATTTAGGTTTTAATGATCATATCATTACCAGTAGCTTTTCTTTCGCATATTATACACTTCCCTGGGATATTGATGGAGATGGGGATTTGGATATACTGGCTTCTGCTCAAGATTCTGCTCAGATCGCCTGGTGGGAAAACGAACAGAATGAGGTGCAAACCATTACTGCCGGGGATGCAGCTTCGCAACTCTTCTGGAACGATAATGTGGAAATTGATTTCAGTCAGAGTGATCAGTCCGGGGATGTCTCGGTCTACTATAATGCCGGAAAAGTGCCGAATCCGGATAGCCTGGGCGCCGGTATTGATCATCTGGCGCTGAATGGCTATTATACCATTACCACTGCAAAAACCAACTATGATGGGAGCATCGATTTTTATTATGGCGCAGGTAATGTGGCGGAATGGAGCAATATTGATAATGAAAGTGAGCTTGTTATTCTGGTCTGGAATGAAGAGGCAGATGTGTGGGAAGAAGCCGGAACGGCTGCAACCAATAATCAGATTATTAATGAAGATTACGACTACATAACCGTGAACGGGTTTGATGATCAGTTTATCCCCTTTTCCAAATGGACGCTGGGCTCCCGCAGTCAGGACAATTCCCTGCCGGTGGACCTGATTGCCTTCACCGCCGATATCGTTCCGCAGGGTGTTGAACTGAACTGGACCACCGCCAGTGAAGTGAATAACCTGGGTTATGAAATCTGGCGGGCCGACGCTGCGGACAGCCAGTATATTCTGATTTCAGATTACAATCATAACGCGAATTTAATCGGCGCCGGCAACAGCAATGAAGAACATCATTACACATTCATTGATCAGTCCCTGCCGGGAGAAGGTAGCTATTACTATCAACTTGTTGATGTAGATTACAGCAATCAAAAGAATATTCACGGACCGCTGCAGGTCTATTATTCGCCGGCGGCACTGGCACAGGATTTCCGCCTGGGGCAGAATTATCCCAACCCGTTTAACGGGATCACTCATATTCCCCTGCGGTTGCCGCACAGTCAAACAGCAGATCAGCAAGCGGTTTCATTAATCATCTATAACTCGTTGGGACAGGTGGTTAAAACCTTTGATTTATCACACCTGGCTGCCGGTGAACAAAAATTGATGTGGGATGGCTTAGACGATAACGGCAGGGCCGTAGCCTCGGGTCTCTATTTTTATAAACTGAATGGTGGCCATGCGTCTCAAAGCCGCCGTATGATTTATCTGAAATAAAGTAAGCCGTTTTTAACATTGCCGTAGAATTTTGCCGATAATTCTTTGGTGAAACGATAGATCAGGGTTATATTTAATAATATTTTGTGAGTTGGGTTAAAAACAGGAAAGGAAATGCCTATGAAAGCTCTTTACAAGGGAAGTATTCTGTTTATTGTTTTATTTTTAGTTTCTGTTTTATCAACACCCCTGTCTGCACAGATGCCCGGCAGCGGCAATGCGCTGGATTTTGATGGAACAAATGACTACGTGGCAATGGGTAGTGCAGCAAATCTGCAAATCACCGGTGATTTAACCATCGAGTGCTGGGTTTATATTAATCAGTATCCCGGTTCTCCGGCTGTTTATTCATTGGCTACATATGGGGACAATGGTGAAGGTGAGGCGACCAACCAGATTTACCGTTTTCAAATTAATTCTTCAGGCAATTTAGGTCTTGTTTGGGAGTATGGCAGTGGTCTCAATAATGATGTTGTCATTAATTCTACACGCAATCTGGCCACTGGTCAATGGCACCATGTAGCAGTGGTGCGGGATGCGACCAGTAGTCTGGTGCGATTTTATATTAATGGTGTATTAGAAGCAGACAAGATTTATACCAATGCACCCACCGGCGGAAGCAGCGGAGTAGCGGTTCTGGGCGGCGGTTTCTCTTCTTCTTCAACTGCTCCTTCCGGCGTACCGCAAACAGGCGGATTTCTTGCCGGCCGCTTGGACGAAGTGCGAATCTGGCGCACGGTGAGAACCGCCGAGCAGATCAGGGATAATATATGCGCAACTTTTACGGGCACCGAGACTTTGCTGGAAGGCTACTGGCGTATGGATCAATCCAGTGGAACGAGTTTACCGGATTACAGCGGAAATAATTATGATGGCACTCTGATGAATATGGAAGATGCCGACTGGGTTCCCTCGGGAGCCGCAATTGGAGATGCAAGCACCTATTCTTATGCTGGCCCGACAAATTTATCCTTATCTCATTCTGATGGCGACTACATGGAAGTTTCAACAATAAATGGTACACCGGATGGTTTCCATTTGTACCTGGTGGATGAGGGACCTGCTATTACTACTCCTCCTTCCGGCTATACAAAACTGGACGAACTGAGATATTGGGGGATGTTTGTCGTTGGGGGTGCCAGCCCGACTTTTACCGCCATTTATCATTATAATGGGCACCCGGGAATTACAACCGAAGGTGATTTACGATTGGCCAGTCGGGCAAACAATTCAGATGTAATATGGGCCGATGCGGGTATTACACCAAATACAACAGATAACACTCTTACCGTCACCGGCCAGCCCGGCCCGCAGCGGCAGGTAATTCTGGGAACTGTCGGCAACGACAACTCCCTGCCCGTGCAGCTTTCCTCGTTTACCGCCCGCCAGGTGCAGGGCAGTGTGGTTCTTAAATGGGTCACCGAAAGCGAAATTGAAAACCAGGGATTCGAATTGTGGCGGTCCGTTGATGATGCGGAAAACTTTCAGCTTGTCAGTGATTTTCAGACCGATGATCAGTTGCAGGGTGCCGGCACTACCAATCAGAAACATACCTATTCTTTCCGGGACGAAAATGTGCAGCCGGAAACCAAATACTTTTACAAACTGGTGGATGTTTCTTACAGCGGGGTAAAATCCAGCAATGGGATTATTTCCATTCAAGTCAAAGCGCAGGACCAGAATGAATCCCAAATTGCGGAAAGTATCATTCTTCATCAGAATTATCCCAACCCGTTCAACCCAACTACGCGGATCAGCTTTACCCTGAATCATGATCAGGTTCAGCCGGTGCGCCTGGATGTGTATGATCTTCTCGGCAGCAAAATCCGCACGCTGGTCAGTAAAAATCTTGCGTCGGGTGAATATAGTTTTAACTGGGATGGAACCAATGATCAGGGGAAAGTGGTTCCCAGTGGTGTTTATCTGTACCAGATTACCGCACCTTCTTTTACCCAGGCGAAGAAAATGGTTTTTATGCGGTAACCAGCCCCATCATTCATAAATCATTTGTCATTAATTTTAAAAAACGTATCCTTCGCGGATACGTTTTTTTTATATGCGGGAATGATATGTATCAACATAATGATTCAGATATTCTGTTATAATGGGGCCGTCCGGTTTTACTATTAAAATTTCTACAAGCAGAAAAAAGTGTTATGAACGAAACCTTGAAAAAAATGTTGTTGCTGTCCAAAATGCCGGCCGCCCGTGCATTCAGGATTTTGGG
>JBAPTX010000015.1:0-4766 GCA_049282375.1 Calditrichia bacterium | reverse complement strand
GATTGAAGCGGCGCGGATTGACGGTGCCGGTGATTTTCAGATTTACAGGGTGGTGATTCTGCCGCTGGCAATCCCCATTCTGGTGACACTCGCTATTTTTACTTTTATGACCGTCTGGAACGATTTTCTCTGGCCGCTGATTGCACTGACCGATAGTTCCATGTACACCCTGCCGGTTGCGCTGGCAAATCTGATGAAGGAACATACCAAAGATCCGGAGCTGATGATGGCGGGTTCGGTTATCACCATACTGCCGGTACTGATTGTTTTTCTGGTGCTGCAAAAATATTATATCCGCGGCATCATGATGGGCAGCGTGAAAGGATAGATTTTTCCGGAATACAGTCCGGCACTCTTAAATAACGCAGAGCTTTCTGCTTTTTCCTGCTCCCAAATACCGCCGCGGCTATCGGCATTTCTTTATAAAACCCTGTCGGGCAGCCCGAATTTGTCAAAAGCTTTTCTGAGCCCGGAAGTAATTAGAATTGCAAAAAAGTGCAAATACCCCAAAATTTTACTTGACACTTATCGGGGGCGATTTTACATTCATGAAGGAATGTAAACGTTTACATTCCCTGTGAGCAGCGCCTTTTCATTCACCGCTAAAAGAAAGGCCTCTCAGCATGAACACCGGTATTGTTGATATTGCAAAAAAAGCGGGAGTATCCATTGCCACCGTCTCCCGCGCCCTGAACAACAACGGGGCGGTCCGGGAAGAAACCCGGCGGAAAATCCTGCAGATTGCCAACGAACTCCATTATAAACCCAATCCCATTGCCCGCAGTCTCTCACGAAGGCAAACCGATACTATCGGTGTAATCCTGCCCGAGCTGGTGGACGATTTTTTCACGGAAATGATTCGCGGAATAGATGAAGAGGCTTACCGCAGCAACCGCTTTATTCTGGTTTCCAGTTCGCACAGCCAGCGGAATATTGTGGAAACGCTGCTGGAATTTATGGGTAGCGGACGGGTGGATGGGGTAATTCTGATGGCACCGCAGTTAAACGGCGATATGCTGAACCTGATTCACCGCAGCAAAAAGCCGGTGGTGCTGGTGAACGTCTGCAAGGAACTGAAAAATGTAGCCAGCTTCAATATTGATAATTTTCAGGGCGCTGCGGTAATGGTGGAGCATTTAATCGGGCACGGTTACCGGCGTATCGCTGTTATTAAAGGCCCGGAAGAAAATTGCGATGCGGAAGAACGGTTCCGGGGATATCAGGAAACTTTATCCAGCCATGGTATTCCGGTTCAGAATGAATTGGTTGTGCAGGGCGATTTTACCACCCGTTCCGGTTACTACGGCCTGATCCGCCTGATGAGTCAGTCCGTGAAACCGGAAGCCGTTTTTGCCACGAATGATATGATGGCTGCCGGGGTGTATGAAGGGTGCCGCATTTCGGGGATTAAAATTGCCCGGGATGTGGCGGTAGCAGGATTTGATGGCATTTACCTGGGACGGCTGATGCTTCCGCAGTTAACCACCATTCATGTGCCCATTGCCGAACTGGGCCGTAAAGCCATCCGCCACTTGTTCCGGATTATTTCCGGGGAAGTGGAATCCGGTATGGAATTCCGCGAAGAACTTACCACCGGACTGGTGGTGGGGGGATCCTGCGGATGTAACCATACAGCAAATCAAATAGAATTCAAATAACTTCTGTTTTCATAAAAAAAAGGAGCTTGTTATGCGCAAATTTTTACTAATGTTCAGCTTAGGCCTGATAGCTGTTTTACTGTTTTCAACTGCTCTGCAGGCCCAGTACCCGCCCCGGGAAGATGTGGTTTGGGCACGTGATCTGGGAACTTCCAGCATTACCCTGGATGGCCTGCTCAATGAACCGGCCTGGGATGCAGCCGATTCCGTGATGGTGATTTACGGGCAGGACGGGCCGCTTCCCACCAGTTCATGGCGTCCTGAATTCCAGCCGGCCGCCATTAACGACCCCACTCACGCCACCGTGAAATTCCTGACTAAGAACAACATGCTTTACCTGGGATTTTACATTCCGGATTCCTCCGTTGGCGGGAATCAGGACTGGGCGCGATGGGACGGCATCCTGATGTCTATTAAAGACCGCGCCAGCAGCAGCCGGCCGACGCCTCCCACAGAATTTTTTTATGCCTGGTGGTATGTCAACATCGATAGTCTGGTGAATCCCGGAGTTCCGCCGCGTTTTATCGGCCGCTGGGGCAATTTTGATGACACCACCCGCACTGCCGGCCAAAAAGCAGCCTGGGATGCCCGCACTGTTGTTCACGGCGGCGTTTCCAACGATGCCGGCCGCGATGAAGCATGGTCGGTGGAAATGCGTATTGCCCTGGATTCGCTGGGTTATGATGTGGTGGCACCTACCGGCGATATTATTGAACTGAATTTTTCCATCTGGGATGTGGATTACCTGTTCGACGGAAATCCGGCGGATATCAGTTCTACCCGCACCTGGTTTCAGAGTCCCTGGAATGCCAATGCAGATAATGTTGCCCGCATCCATGCACGTCCCGGCGTAACAATCAATTCCGGGCCGGTGCCCGATGTGGAACCCGATATGGTGCTTAAAAATGGTTCTACCCTGCCCATGCCGACCATTGACGGCATGCTGAGCGACGATGCCTGGATGTATGCAGACAGTTTTCTGATTCGCTGGAATGATGAGAATGTACGCAACTCCTATCCCGGAGTAGGCCCGTTCCGCAGCGGACAATTCCAGCCCGATGTGGATACCATTCCCGGCCTGCCGCCGGTACTGGATTCAGCCGATGCGGTGATCAAGATGTTTTTCCGCGATGACTATTTGTATCTGGCTGCCGATGTAAACGACCGTCTGGTGCAGGGAACCAGTGTTTTCGATAAAATGGACATGGTGCGTTTTATTGTAGGCGACCGCGTAAAAGTGGATGGCGACAACCGCATGCAGTTCCAGCAGTTAACGGCCAGCTTCGATGATGCCGGTATGCCGGCGGCGCTGGATTATCTGCCGGTAATGCTGGATTCCAGCAATACCGAATATGCCATTGTTCCCAAAGGCGCCACAACAATCAACAATAACAACGATATCGATGAAGGGTTTATGGTGGAAATGAAGGTTGATCTGCAGTACCTGGGTTATCCCGCCGGACTCGGTGATCACCTGCTCTTTATGGGCGTGATGCTGGGCGACGGTGACTCCTTCCTGAATCCGGAAAACGATTACGGCACCCGCACCTGGTGGTTCCGCGAACACAACAACGGTCCCGCCGCAGCCTGGATGGTTATGGACCCGAATCTTTACCTGAGTATTGATGATAATCCGCTGGCGCAGGTTCCCGAAACAGTGGCCCTGTACGGCAACTATCCCAATCCTTTTAATCCGAATACCGAAATCCGTTACTCGCTGCCCTTTGCCGGGGAAGTCAACCTGAGAGTCTTCAATGTTCTCGGGCAGGAAGTGGCACAATTGGAAGCCGGAAAGAAGGCGGCCGGTACCCACGAGCTGCGTTTTGACGGAAGCGGTCTTGGATCGGGAATTTATTTTTACCGCATTTCAGTGATGCAGTCTTCCGGCAGCAGGCAACTGAACAGCGGGTTTGCAAAAATGGTAATTCTCAAGTAATTCCATTTTCATGAAATAAGCGGCCGGTGCTGTTTAACGGCGCCGGCCTGCTTTTTATCAATCCAAAGCCAAACGGTGCATAATGCAAACAATAAAAACAGCCGCCGTTTTCTTTTTCCGCTTTCAAAAATCCATTCTGCTGCCCGGTTTTCTGCTCATGTCACTGCTTACTTTCAGCGCGTTAGCGCAGACAACCGGCAAATTGACCGGACAGGTGGTCAGTACTTCCGGCGAGCCGCTGATCGGCGTCAACGTGGTGCTGGAAGGCACCGGGCAGGGAGCCGCCACTGATCAGGACGGCATTTATATTATTTTGAATGTTCGTGCCGGCACTTACAACATGCGCTTCATTTATGTGGGATTTCAGACGAAAGTCGTGGAAGATGTCCGCGTTAAAGCAGACCAGACCACCCGCATCAATATCACCATGTCCGAACAGGCGGTCGAGGGGGAAGTGGTAACTGTGACTGCGGAAAGACCGCTGGTGGAATTCAACGAAACCAGCTCTATTTCCACCATGGGCAAAGAAGATATTGATGTGCTGCCGGTGCAGGATTTACGGGAAATCGTAAATCTGCAAGCCGGTGTGGTGGACGGCCATTTCCGCGGCGGGCGCATCGGGGAGGTACAGTATCAGGTGGACGGCGTTACCGTCAACAATCCCTATGATAATTCATCCACCCTGCAACTGGACCGCTCGGTGCTGGAGGAA
The DNA here is from genome assembly GCA_049282375.1 of Calditrichia bacterium. Lineage (GTDB taxonomy): Bacteria > Calditrichota > Calditrichia > RBG-13-44-9 > RBG-13-44-9 > JBAPTX01. The sequence goes on along the minus strand of JBAPTX010000015.1, from coordinate 460 downwards.
GTGCAGGTTATCAGCGGAACCTTTGACGCCAAATACGGGCAGGCTATGTCCGGGGTAGTGAATGCCGTTTTGAAAAGCGGAACGGAGGATTTCCGCTGGGGCGCCGAAAGCTATCTGGGGGATTATTACACTTCAGATACAGAGCGGTATCCCCGGAATAATGATTTCAATCCGCTGCAGATCCAATATTATCAGATCAATCTCAGCGGCCCTCTTTTTAAGAAAACCACCTTTTTTGTCAATGCCCAGCGGCAGCTTGATGATGGCTGGCTGTATGGTGTGCGCCGGTTTATGCCAACCGACAGCAACGATTTTGAGAATCGGAATTTTAATCCCAGCGGCGACGGCGAAGTTATTCCCATGCGGACACACCATGAATGGAGCGGCCAGGGCAAAATATCCACACGGCTGATAGAAAATATGCAGATCAGTTATCAGGCGCTGGGGAATTATATTGAAG
>JBAPTX010000014.1:0-1971 GCA_049282375.1 Calditrichia bacterium | reverse complement strand
TGTTCCACCTGCTGCAGCGCGGATTCATAGCGGGCTTTCTCCACCTGATAGGCCGCATATGCCTGATCCAGGGATGCCTGCGATTCCAGTTTGCGGTCGAACAATTCTTTGATCCGTTCATAATCTTTCTGCACTTTGATCATGTTTTCTCTGGAAAGTTTGGCGGAGGCTTCAGTCGCCCGCAGGCTTGCCTCGGCACTTTCCCGGGCGGCGGCAAACCGCTCCCGGTCCAGTTGCACCAGAAAATCCCCTTTCTCAACCCAGTCGCCTTCTTTCACATCCATTTTCATAATTTTCGCACCCACATCCGCACTGATTTTTACCTGCGTTTTGGGTTGAATACGTCCTGTGGCCGTGACGGTCTGCACGATTTTCTGGCGGTTTGCTTTGGAGATCTGCACTTCCAGCCGTTCATCGCCTTTATTATTCATGGTTATTGTAAATACTGCCGCTATTACAACTACCAAAACGACCGCAGCTAAAATAATCTTTTTCCTGGACATGACATTTACCACCCTGCTATTAATTTTAAATTCATTTTTACTTAAAAAATTATTCTTCAGGAAATCTTTACGGCAGACATTTGGCAAATGTTACAATCATCATTTTGCAGATTGGATGATATTGATCCGAATTTTGTTTTTAACGTAGAAAAAACAGTTCGCAGTAAATAAGATAGATCTATGGCGAGAAGGTAATCCAACAACACAGAAAAGGAGGAGGCGCAATGGCGAACCAACTGGCAGATATGGGAATTATCGGGATGGGTGTAATGGGAGGAAACCTGGCATTAAACATTGCATCCCATGATTTTTCTGTGGCCGTCTGGGACAGGAATGCAGAAAAGGTCGAGAATTTGACAAAAAAGGCCGGTGATTTTTCCATTTTGGGTGCAGAAAATCTGGAAACTTTTATCAGCACTTTGAAAAAGCCACGGGTCGTTCTGCTGCTGGTTCCGGCAGGAAAACCGGTGGACCAGGTTATTGATTCCCTGATGGAAGATCTGGAGCCGCATGACATTATTATTGATGGCGGCAATTCTCATTTTACGGATACCAACCGGCGGCTTGAACAATTAACGGCTGCACAGATACAGTTTATCGGCATGGGAATTTCAGGAGGCTCAAAAGGAGCCCGTTACGGACCCAGCATGATGCCGGGCGGGCCGCAAACGGCATATGAACGCGTCCGCCCTATGCTGGAAAAAGCGGCAGCAAAAGTAAACGGCGATTCCTGTGTGGCCTATTTGGGGAAGGGTTCGGCCGGACATTATGTTAAAATGGTTCACAACGGTATTGAATATGCTTTTATGCAGCTCATCGCCGAGTCTTTTCATCTGCTTAAAACTGCCGCCGGATTAGATAACCGGCAAATCAGCCAAATCTTTGAAAAGTGGGATAATGGAAAACTCGGTTCATTTCTAATCGAAATTACCTCCTGGGTTTTACAGCAGAAAGATGAACTAGCCAGCGGGTATTTAGTGGATGTTATTTTAGATGCAGCGCGTGCAAAAGGAACCGGAAAATGGACCTCTCAGGATGCCATGGATTTGCAGGTTCCGGTGCCGGCAATTGATATGGCGGTAATCATGAGGGATCTTTCTGCTTATAAGACAGAACGGACTGCCTTATCAAAGAAATACCAGTCCTCATACAAAGGTGAAGCGAATTTGCCGGATGATTTTATCGATACCCTTGAAGACGCACTTTATTTTTCATTAATTACAACCTTTGCTCAGGGATTTTCTCTTCTTCACAGGGCTTCCGGGGAATACGGCTATGATCTGAATTTGGCCGAAGTAGCCCGTATCTGGCGGGGCGGCTGTATAATCCGCGCTAAATTGCTGGACCCAATCCGCGGTGCTTTTCAAAAGAAAAACGATTTAGCCAACTTACTGGCGGATGATGATTTTGGTGAATTGCTGAAAAGCCGGATATCCGCGCTGCGTTCCGTTGCTCAGGCCGGGATCAG
>JBAPTX010000013.1:0-2772 GCA_049282375.1 Calditrichia bacterium | reverse complement strand
TTCTATTCTCCGAATAATTTCCCCGGTGTGCTTTGCAGAAACACATTCGGGTTTTATAATGGTAAGGGTTCTTTCTTTCATTTACTTCCCTCTTTTCAAGTGTAATCTTCAATGCGATGGCGGACATTACTCGCCATTTCGAATCCGAATTCCAGTGCCTTCATATTAAGCGATTCGGTGCCTTTGGGAACCCGGGACAATACTGCTTTTTCCAGTGACTGACGGCCGATTATTTCACCCAGGCCCACCAGCGCTCCCAGTGAAACAATATTTGTGGTCATCAGCTTGCCCACCTTTTCCCTGGCGGTTCGCACCAGCGGAAGCGAAACCACTTTTACCGGAGGCATATGTTCCACGGCATCGCTGTCCACCAGCAAAAGGCCATTTTCCTTCAGGTCATGCGCATATTTGTCGCAGGATTCCTGGTTTAAAGCCAGCAGAAAATCCAGCCGGGTGGTTTTCGGAAAAAGGATTTCTTCATCGCTGATAATCACTTCACTTTTACTGGCGCCGCCGCGGGCTTCCGGCCCGTAACTCTGTGTCTGCACGGCATTCTTTCCTTCATAAATGGCGGCAGCTTCGGCGAGAATTACTCCCGCCAGAATCATTCCCTGTCCCCCGGATCCGCTCAGGCGAATCTCAATCTTTGGAGGCGGGTTCTTTTTCGACTTGCTCTTTTCCTTTTGATTCATTTTTTGTCTCTTTTTTGCTTAGATCCTTCATCTGATGCTGCGCCTGATAGCGATCTACAATTTTCTGGTATTCGGCGGTAAATTCCGGCTTGGGTTTATTATGCATTACACCGATAAAAAACTTATTATCCATCTCCTCCCCGTCCATTTTAGAACGGGAAGCAAACGGCACTGCTTTTTCTTTATAGTATTTCAGCATGTTTGCCGCGTCACCACGCTTGTTCCACTTGCCTTCGTAAGTGGGACACTGGGAAAAAATTTCCATCAGCGAAAAGCCTTTATTTTCCAGCGCCTGCTGAATTAAACGGTCCATTGCCGGAACATGATAGGCCGTGGAGCGGGCCACGAAGCTGGCACCGGCCGCTACTGCCAGATCAGCAATGTCAAACGGGTGCTCAGGATTTCCAATGGGAGCTGTTGATCCTCTGGCTCCATAGGGCGTTGTGGGGGAAACCTGTCCGCCGGTCATGCCATATATGTTGTTATTCATTAAAATTACGGTAATATCAATATTCCGCCGGGCTGCGTGAATAAAATGATTGCCGCCGATTGCGGTAGCGTCCCCGTCCCCGGTAATAACGATTACATGTAAATCGGGATTGGCCATCTTCAGTCCGGTTGCATAGGCTATAGGGCGGCCGTGCAGGGTATGCAGGGTGTTGAAATCCACGTAAGCGGTCATGCGGCTGGAGCAGCCGATACCGCTGACCATGGCCACATCATCTTTATTATAATCCATCTTTTCGATGGCACGGATAAGCGATCCCATGACCACACCGTGCCCGCAGCCGGGACACCAGACATGGGGAAACTGCTTTTTGCTGCGTAAATATTTTAAAACTACAGGCTGTGTCATTGCCTTGCCTCTCGTATTTGACTGATAATCTGTTTAGGGGTAATCATTTCTCCATCGTAGCGGTTTATGCCTTGAATCCGTTTATGAAAACAATCGATCTTCTTCACTTCATCAATCAATTGCCCCTGGTTCAATTCTACCACAAAAACCTGTTCGACCTGACGCATCAGCCGGGTCAGTTCTTTTTCGGGAAACGGCCAGAGGGTTATGGGCCGGAACAAACCCACCTTCCGGCGGTGCTGGCGCAGATATTCAACCGCCTCTTTGGCGCTGCGGGCTGCGGACCCGAATGCAACGATCAGGGTATTGGCATCCTCTGTAAAGCGGGTTTCGAAATCGACGATCTGAGAGGTTGCCCGCATTATTTTATTGCGCAGTTTGTCCATTTTATGGCGGATTTCGACTTCGTTATTGGTGGGAAAACCCATTTCATCATGCGTTAAACCGGTAATATTATAGCGGTAACCGGTGCCGAACGGCGCCATAGGGCTGATATAATCCGTGGTGATCTCATACGGTTTATACCATTCGGGCGGCACTACCGGGCGTAAACGATTCTCCAGCTTCAGTTTGGCATAATCCGGCAGAGAAACCTTTTCGCGCATGTGACCTATGGCTTCATCCATAAGCATAATGACGGGAACGCGGTATTTCTCGGCCATATTAAAAGCTTTAATGGTCAGGAAAAAAGCTTCCTTTACCGATTCCGGCGCCAGGGCAATGAGGAAATGATCTCCGTGGGTTCCCCAGCGCACCTGCATAATATCGCCCTGAGAAGTTTTGGTAGGCAGCCCGGTACTGGGGCCGCCGCGCATCACATTAACTATTACAATAGGAATTTCCGCCATACAGGCATATCCCAGGCCTTCCTGCATCAGAGAAAAACCGGGTCCGCTGGTGGCAGTCATACTTTTTAACCCGGCCACACTGCCGCCTATAATGGCTGATATACTGGCAATTTCATCTTCCATCTGAATAAACTTGCCGCCGATGCGCGGCAAATGGTTACTCATGTACTCGGCAATTTCAGTGGAGGGGGTAATGGGATAACCGGCAAAAAACCGGCAGCCTGCGGCAATCGCACCTTCCGAACAGGCTTCGTTCCCCTGAATTAATCGAACTACTTCTCCCATGAATAATTCCTTTGCTTACTTTTCCATATTGGGGGCTTTTGGCGCTTTGCGCGGTTTGCCAACAACAAGAATGGCAAAATCCGGACAATGC
>JBAPTX010000012.1:0-4521 GCA_049282375.1 Calditrichia bacterium | reverse complement strand
CTTTGGCATAGATCAGTACATTCTTCCATTGCGGCACAGAAGCGGATGTGTTTCCGGCAATTTCCCCCAAATCGGCAGAGCTCATTGTTTCAAATTCACTGATTATCAGCGTATCCGTAAAACTTCTTCCGAAGAGATCCTGCAGCGTATCCAGATTCAGTTCGGCCCGGTAAAGATTATCCGGACGCAGCAGCGAATCTGGCGTAAACATCGGTCTGCGCAGATCGCTGAAAGTAAAATGGCCGTAAACCGGCTGTCCGGCCTCGTTCCGCAAATGGAAAGCGGCACGGAATTTCCCGGTATCCACCGGGGTATTGAAACTGATAAAAAAATTTGCATTGTAGGGTATCCGGGGCCCGGAAGGCGCGGCAGATATCCCCACCAGTGCCGGCGGCATGGTGTCCCTCCGCGCCGGGGAAATAAACTTCCGCTGCAGCATATTCTGCGGCGGAACATTGCCCAGAGAATCGGATGCACCGGTCACCTGCACCACCAGAGACTGACGGGCGGGAATCTCGGGTAAAAAGACAGCCAGCTGATCAGAAGTCCCGGCAGGCCGGCTGACCGCAAGCGGCTTATATGCTATTCCTGCAACCGTATCCAGAATCTGCACAAAGGGAGTATCGGGGAGTTGCACCGGTTCATTGAAAGTAAGTGAGATCTCACGGCGGCTCAAAGTGTCCACTGCCTGAAGCCGCGGTGGCAGCGTATCTTCCTGTATCAGATAAAAATTCAGGTTGTAAAAGGCCGGCTGTGCACTGTCCAGTTGAATATCGGTGAAGGGAATTCCAATGCGGTCAGTGCCTGCATCATAGATTTTATTATAATCCAGGTCATTTAAAGCAATCAGGCGGTAAGTCCCCATGGGCAGGTAATTCAGCCTGTAACCGCCTTCTTTATTAAGCTGTGTAAAAAAGGGAGGCTGGCTGTTTAAAAAAAGAGAATCCGAGAGTGAATCAGTCAATTCATATGCATAAACAAATACCTCTCTTACTTCCTGATCCGACATTACCCGGCCGCTGACCCTGCCGCTGTCCAGCGCCATTCCGGTGGAGAATGCCAGCTGCAGCGGACGTGCCAGTTTGTTATTGCGCATATCGGATATGCCTGTACCGAGGGTCAGCACATAAGTTCTGTTATCCGCCAATTGGTTTGGGAAATACAGGCGGACCTTTTTGGAACCTTTCCAACTGATTTCGAGAGGCTCTTCGGGCCGGGGAACCAGCCAGTAATTATTGAGCAGGGTTGTTTTGCTGATGGCTTCGCTGAATTCAATTTCAATATAATCTATCCGGCTCACCCCCACACTGTCCGTATTGGGAAAGGTCCGCACAACTTCCGGCGGGGTTTCATCCGGCGGCCCTCCGGTAGGTGCTGCTTTATGTGCGCATTTTATGCTGAGAACCGTTAATAGAGAAATAACAGCCAAGGCTAACAGGCAGTGACTGAAAATCCGCTTTAAACCATTTTTAAAATTTGATTTTTTCATTATTAATAATTGAAGAAATCTCCCTTTATCGGGCGCTTAGATTACATACAATCGGCAATAAAATCAAATCCTTTCCTATTTTTGCGGCCGGATTATCTCTTCCAGAAATTCCCTTAATGCATCTATTGAATACAAACCGGGCACCAGACAAAAAGAACCCGATACCGAAATAGCTAACCGCTGCGGCCGCGGAAAATTCCGCCAGCGCGGCAGTAATAAAAAGGTGTTTTCCATTCGAACAGGAAGAACCGGAACCCGGGCGGCACATAAAAAAAGGATCACGCTTAATTTAAATGGCGCCATCCTACCGTCCCAGCTTCGTTCCCCTTCGGGAAAAATGCCAACAGGTATGTCATGCTGTAAAAACATCAATATATGCCGGATAACCAGCGGATCCGTTTTGTAGCGGGTGGTGGGAATCCCGCGCCCAATCCGCAGGAAACAGCGCTCCACCGGATTTACAAATGAAGTGCTTTTGGTTAGAAAGGCTATTGAGTGATGCACAAAACTTAAGATTATAAAAGGATCGAGCAGGCTCTGATGATTCAAGACCGCCACAAATGGAAATCCGGAAGGCACATTTTCCAGTCCCTGCACCCGGATTTTGGCGAGCAGCCGTAACATACCTTTTAATATGAAACGAAGGGCCACAGCCGCAGCGGGTTCACTTAATTTTACTTTTTTAACTTCCCTGTTCACCCCGGGCTGCAGAAACCGGTGACATTTTTCATGATCGCCTGCAAAACGGATGCACGGCTGAAATTCCACAATTGTTTTCCCCCTGCGCGAATAAAACTGCCCCAGTACCTGCCGGAAAAGAAGTTCATATTTAAGTGCGCTCTCCTCCCGAAAGCGGATTTGAAAAAAGGATCTGCCGGCAACTTTGAATTCAAAATAACGGCTGTTGGTGGTAATGCAGGTAAGTTGATCGTAGGAAAAGGAAACGGAGTCATTAGTGCCGGCAAAAGTAAATCCGGCTTCTGACATCAGCAAATGCCCCTTTAAAATCCGGCGCGGCCGCTCAATCCGGCGGGAGAACAGTCCGGCAAATCCACGAAAATAAATTTGACCCCTTGCCTGGCGGAGAAGCGCAGGGCCGCTTGTACGTAAAACCCCCTCCGCAGCAATCCCATTTCTGTTAAGAGGCAATTTGTCCCGCATTTCCTGCAGTAATTGCGGAAAAGAATAGCAGGCATTGCCAATAACAACCTGGTTCCTGCTGATGGTAAAAGGGGCGCCGCAAAACCGGCATTGTTTCTTTTTAAAGCTGTCTTCAGAATGGCAAATGGGACATAAAAAGAGGAAGGGATGAGCCATAAAGATATAAAATGAATAAGGGGCTGCCCTGCATACAGAATAGTAAAATTATCCTGCATACCGAAAAGCCCCGGAAAGTTTCAAATTAAGCAGTTTTATCTTTTTTCTTTTATGCGGGCTGCTTTTCCCTGCAGATTCCGCAGATAGTACAGCTTTGCCCGGCGAACCCGTCCGCGACGAAGAACTTCCACACGCTCTACCCGCGGTGAATGCAGCGGAAAGATTCTCTCGACACCAATACCATTGGAAATTTTGCGAACGGTGAATGTAGAGTTAATACCGTCATCATGCCGCTTGATGCAGACACCGGCAAACACCTGAATCCGTTCTTTATTTCCTTCCACCACCTTAACATGCACAGACAGGGTATCCCCGGCGCGAAATTCCGGTAAATCTGTTTTTAACTGACTGGCAGTCACCGTATGTAAAATATCCATTTTCTTTGCCTCCATTTTCCATTTTTTTGACCGGCCGAATTTAAGAACAAAGCCGGCCTTTCTCACTTGTTTTTTATCTTTTCTTCAGATTGTTTATTTTTAATTTTATTTTTTTCATTCACCCATTTTTCATAAGCGGCAAACAGATCGGGCCTGCGGATGCGGGTTCTTTCCAGTTTTTGCTGAAGGCGCCATTCTTCAATTTTCTGATGATGACCGGAAATCAAAACATCCGGAACCCGTTCGCCTCTGAATTCCTCCGGACGGGTATAATAGGGACAGTCCAGTAAATAGTTTTCAAAGGAATCGGTTTTTGCGGATTCAATATCTCCCAAAACACCGGGAATCAGCCTTACAGCGGCATCAATCATCAGCAGTGCCGGTATTTCGCCGCCGGACAAAATAAAATCGCCCACGGAAACTTCATCTGTCACCCACTCATCGATCACCCGCTGATCCACCGCCTTGTAATGCCCGCAGATAAAAACCAGATGACTCTCAGCAGCCAGTTCCGTGGCCAGTTGCTGGGTAAAAAGCCGCCCCTGCGGGGTTGGAAAAATAACCCGGGCGCTTTTGCGATTCCGCTGCGCGAAAATACTTTCCAGTGCCGCATACAGCGGCTCCGGTTTTAAAATCATTCCCGCTCCGCCGCCATAGGGTGTATCATCTACAGTCCTGTGTTTATCGGCGCTGTATTCTCTTAGATCAACCAGCTCGATACTAAAATCTATGCGTTTCCGTGCCTGCTTTAAAATACTTTCATTCAGCGGATCGCGCAAAATCGGAGGAAACACCGTTACAACGTCAATATGCATCTACAACTCTTCCCACAACTCAACCACAATTTTCCGGTTTTGGACATCGACTTTTTTAACAAATTCCCCGATAGCCGGAACCAGTATTTCCCTTTCAGGAGTCTGGATAACATAAATATCACTGCCATTTCCTTCCAGCACATCCTTTACAATACCCACCGGCTGCCCGGCCGGATTTATAACTTCACATTCCAATAAATCATCTATAAAAAAAGTATCTTCTTCCAGACTGATCCTGGAATTTTCCGGAAGTAAAACTTCTTTCCCGTTCCATTGTTTTGCCTGTTCGCGGTTATCCACATCCTTTAATTTCAGCAGCGTATCGCGCTGACCGCCTTCTACCGCCTCCAAAATCTTACCTTCAACTCCGCCGGCAGATTCAAAATAGACAATCTTAACACCATCCAGCCGGTCAGAGCGCCGGGAGTAAAAACGAACTTTCAGCCAACCCTCAGTCCCATGC
>JBAPTX010000011.1:0-8332 GCA_049282375.1 Calditrichia bacterium | reverse complement strand
GAGTGCCCCGCGGGCGGCCAGTTCGGCATACTGCTGCACCTTGGAAAATGCAATCTGGTCCCATTCCGGGATCTTCGGAGTGGCAATTACATTCTGGAACTGCCGGTAGAAGGCCTGCATATAGCGGTTGTTTTTCAGGGAAGAATCCTGCCAGGCGGATTTCACCGCCGGCAGGTCCGACAGCAGGTGATAAAATTTCAGTTGTACGTCGGTACGGGAAAGGTATTCAATCAACTGCCAGGCGGCTTCCTTATTTTCGGAGTTGCGGGATATCACCAGGCTGGCGCCGCCGGCGAGTGACAGCGCCGGTGTGGAATCGTTTGGTGCCGGCAGCGGTGCGGTGCTCCATTTATCTGCCAGATCGCCGGTCATCCAGCGCCGGAACTCCTTTACATTCCATGGGCCGGAGATATACATCACGAAATACTTGTCGGCAAAGGCCTGATACACATTGGTGACCTGACTGACACCCATGGGCGCCAGCCCTTCCTTATGAAAACGGATCAGGTATTCGAAGGCTTTGCGGAAATCCGGGCTGCTGAAATTGCCGTATTGATTATGATCTCTTAACAGGCGTGAACCCTGCTGCATCCCGAATATAATGTAAGGCGCCCATTCGTTGGTGGGCATGTATATGGCATACTGGTCCGGTCCGGCACTGGCTTTGATTTTTTTCGCGGCCTGATACAGTTCCCGCCAGGTGCGGGGAGGGTGATCAAAACCGGCTTCCCGCAATACATCGGTGCGGTAAAAGAGCACCCGCGTGTCCACATACCAGGGAATGCCGTAAAGATTGCTGTCAATCCGGTTTGTCTCCCAGATGCCGGGGAAATAGTTATCCCTGTTAATCACTGCTGAAGTATTTACCCGGTGATCCAGATTTTCGATGGCATGCAGCGCCGCGAACTGGGGGATCCAGGTATTGCCCAACTGAAACAGGTCCGGTGAGTTGTTGCTTGCATAGGCGGTGATCAGTTTTTCCTGAGCGGCCGTCCAGGGAATCATCTGCACTTCCACCCTGATGCCGGGATGGGTCTGATAAAATTCCGGAAGCAGTTTCTGTACAGTTTCTCCTTCCGCCCCCATTGCCCAGAAGGTAATATTCGTTGATCCGCTTTTTTCATTGCGGCAGGAGAATACTCCTGTGGTAAGCAGAAGCGCAAAAATATTCAGAATCAGGAACTTAATTAAAAAGGATTGGCGGGCTGTTTTTGTCATTGGTTTTTAGCTGCTGATGGAAGCGTTTACAATGCAATTTAGCGGTTCTGCCATTTTTTGTCAAGCGCTTTTGGCGGGAAAATATATTCACATAGAATCTGCAAGGCGACCCATAGCCACACCTGAATCTATTTTCTCATTTTTATCTTTTTTCCTATGCGCAGTTTGTCATTCTAACAGTGACATGGCTATAATTTTCCATAATACAGCATGAATGAATTCCCTACTATTTACCGGTAAACAAAATATTTTTATTCTGTATTGCTTAAGATGATAAAAAACAATCAATGCAGACAACCTGAAGTTTCCGGAAAGGAGCAGAAATGAGTGCACAGGATAAGCGGGAAGTTGTTGTGATTACCGGCGCCTCGGCAGGTGTTGGCCGTGCAACAGCCCGCGCCTTTGCCCGCAGGGGAGCGGCCGTCGGGCTGCTGGCCCGCGGAAAGGAAGGATTGGAAGGCGTGCGCCGGGAAGTGGAAGCATTTGGCGGAACTGCCCTTGCCATTCCCACTGATGTGGCGGATCCCTCCCAGATTGAAGCTGCGGCAGTACGCATCGAAAATGAACTGGGCCCGATCGATATCTGGATTAATAATGCTATGGTTACGGTGTTTTCGGAATTTATTAACATTGAACCGGAAGAATTCCGGCGGGTTACCGAAGTAACTTACCTCGGGTTTGTTTACGGTACCCGCACCGCCCTGAAGTATATGATTCCCCGGAATAAGGGTGTGATTGTGCAGGTCGGCTCCGCACTGGCCTACCGCGGCATTCCGCTGCAGTCGGCCTACTGCGGCGCCAAGCACGGCATCCAGGGATTTACCGAAGCAGTGCGCAGCGAACTGATGCATGACAATCTGGATATTCATCTTACCATGGTGCAGATGCCGGCACTGAACACGCCTCAATTTAACTGGAGCAAGGTTAAAATGCCCCGGAAACCCCAACCGGTTCCACCTATTTATCAGCCGGAAGTGGCGGCCCGGGCCATTGTATGGGCCGCATATCATAACCGGCGGGAAGTAACAGTCGGATTTAATAATGCAGTCATTTTATGGGGGAATAAGTTCTTCCCGGGAATAGGGGATAAATATCTGGCCAACACCGGGTATGAATCGCAGCAGACCTCAGTGGAAGCGGATCCGGACCGCCCGAATAATCTGTGGGAGCCGGTGGAAGGTGATTTTGGCGCCCACGGCGATTTTGATGATAAGGCCAAAGGGAAAAGCTGGCAATTGGAAGTGAATACCCACTGGGGTACAATCGGCCTCTCTCTGCTGGGAGCGGCAGTGGCCGGCGCGCTCTGGAAGTTATTTGAGAATGAAATGCTATGACAAATTCATCGAAGAAACCCTCTGCACAAGTACCGCCCGGCTGGGACTATAACCCGGCTGCCTGGTCGCAAAGAATTCCCATCATTATTCTGGGTTTTGTCGGTTTTTTGATTGCCGGGTATCTGGCGCTCTATCAGCTTGAGGTATTTAAAACGGTTTTCGAACCGTTTTTCGGGGATGGCAGCCATAAAATTCTCAATTCTAAAATTTCCCATCTGCTGCCGGTGCCGGATGGCGCCATTGGTGCTTTCGGCTATTTTCTGGATGTGCTGACCGGGGCCATCGGCAGCCCGAAACGCTGGAAAACTATGCCCTGGATTGTTATTATCTTTGGTTTTGCAGTGGGGCCGCTGGGCATCGTCAGTATTATGCTGGTTATTTTTCAGCCGGTATTGTTTAATGCCTGGTGTACTTTATGCCTGACTTCGGCACTGATCTCTATGCTGATGATCGGTCCGGCGCTGGATGAAGTGCTGGCCAGCCTGCAGTATCTCAAACGGGTAAAGCGGCGCGGTAATTCAGTTTGGCGGGCGTTTTGGGGTGTCTCCAATCAGGACCGGGAAACGGAAGCATAAAATGCAGGCCTAGAAAAATAAAGGAATTAAGATTTTAGAAAGAGAAGATAATAAAATTAAATTTGCTGATCGTTGATCGCTGATCGCTGATCGCTGATCGTTGAGGAAAAATATGTGGGCGCGAATATTAAATGCATTAATTGGTGTCTGGTTAATGGCATCACCGGCGGTGCTGGGGTTTACCGGCTCCACCCGTATCAATAATCTGATCATCGGGCCGCTGGCTGCCAGCATGGCCATTATTGCCATCTGGGAAACTACCCGCGGCCTTCGCTGGGTGAATGTGGTTTTCGGTGGATGGATGCTGCTGGCCCCCTGGATACTGGGTTACGGTGACTGGATTGCCCGTGGTAACAGTCTGCTGGCAGGGGTGCTGCTGATCATTTTCGGCCTGATTAAGGGAGAGGTCAGCGGTAATTATGGCGGCGGCTGGAGCTATCTGTTCCGCTCCGGAGATGAGCGGGTGTGAGGGATGATCCATTCAAAACCGGGCTGATTAATTCTTCACTGAAAATAAAAATTTAAAAAATCACATGAGTATGGAAAAAAGGGGCGTCACCCGCCCGCAGATGAAAAAGGATGAGAATTCGGGAGGAATGAATCCGGCGCAGCGGCATCAGATGCTGGTTTCGCATCACCGCAATACCCAGTGGGTTTACTGGATGCTGGTTCTGCTGGGTGTCTGGCTGATTGCCACACCGTTAACCTTTCAGTTTTCCAAAGAAGTTGTGGCGCCTGCAGGCGGCCGCGAATTGTGGATTTCTCTGAATGCTCGCCTGAGCCTGTTTTTCTGGAGCGATATCATTAGCGGCTTTCTGCTGATTTTGCTTGGATTCCGAGCCGTAAAACCGGACCGGCCGCTCAGCCTGTGGATTGCCTGCATAATCGGCGTATGGCTGAATGCGGCACCGCTGCTATTCTGGGCCCCCAATCCACTCATTTATCTGAATGATACCCTTGTCGGGTCCCTGGTGATTGCCCTGACCATCCTGATTCCCGGAATGCCCAATATGATCAATTACATGAAAATGGGACCGGAACAGCCGCCCGGCTGGAGCTACAATCCCTCTTCCTGGCCGCAGCGGGCAGTAATGATCGCACTTGGTTTTGCCGGATGGCTGGTTTCCCGCTATCTTGGCGCTTTTCAGCTCGGTTACTTCGAAAATGTCTGGGATCCGTTTTTCGGGGAAGCCAGCCGCAAGGTGCTGACTTCTAAAATGTCTGAAATGTGGCCCATTTCCGACGGCGGCCTGGGCGCATTTTCCTACACTTTTGAATTTCTGATGGGTTGGATGGGCAGCCCTTCCCGCTGGCGCACCATGCCCTGGATGGTGACTTTCTTCGGTATTCTGGTTATCCCGCTTGGGCTGACCCATATTTTTCTGGTGATTTCGCAGCCGGTAGTAGTGGGGCACTGGTGCACCATGTGTTTGCTGGCCGCATTGATTATGCTGCCCATGATTCCGCTGGAAGTGGATGAAGTAGTCGCCATGATCCAGTTTCTGCAAAAGGCTCGGAAGCAGGGCAAACCTTTCTGGCGCACTTTCTGGAAAGGGGATACACTGGAAGATGGCGGCGAGGATAAACGCTCCCCCGGAATAATGCAGATTCAGGATAAACCCGCTGCAATTTTCAAAGCTTCCATATGGGGAATGAGCTTTCCGCTGACACTCTTGGTTGCAGCCGCTTTGGGGGTCTGGACCATGGCGGTACCCGGCATCTTCGGCAGCAGCGGCATGGCTGCCCATATCGAACATCTTGCCGGCGCATTAATTGTAACCACCTCAGTGATCGCGATGGGTGAAGTGGTGCGCTCACTTCGATTTTTCAACCTGCTGCTGGGCGCTGTTCTTGTAATCGGGCCCTGGCTGCTGGGCGGCGCTGCCACAGCCGGTATGATCAGCGATATCCTGGTTGGGCTGCTGGTTATCGGATTGAGTCTGCCGCGGGGCCGGGTCAGGGAGCAGTATGGCAGCTGGAACCGCTATATAAAATAAGGTGAGTCCGGTGTAAGGCATAAACCTCTCTCAGTGTCGTATTCTGTTAAATCGAATTAACATATTAATAAATTGAAATGATATTTTTAGCTGAACTCACCCTTCAAAAAAAATGTATTTTTTAAAATGTAAAATCCGTTTTCAAATTTTTCAACCTGCCGTGAATATCAGAAAAAATTATTTAATTTTAAATTATCAGGAAAGTAAATGAATTGGTCAATGTTAACTAATTTTGCAGTGGCTATTTTTGCCATCATCAATCCCATTGGTAAAATACCCATCTGGGCGGAACTGACCGGCGATCAAAAGCGGCCGGTCCGGATTCGGATTGCGGTGCTTACCACGGTCACTTCGCTGGGCATTCTGCTGCCTTTCCTCTTGTTCGGAAAACAAATTCTTCATTTTTTTGAAATGGATCTGGCTTCTTTTCAGATTGCCGGCGGACTGCTGGTGCTGCTGACCGCTATCCAGATGGTGCAGGGGCAGGCGACCCGGCTGGAACAGGAGGATGAAGATGGCGACAGTGATTATGAAATCGCCAAAAAACGGTTTCGCCGGATTCTGGTGCCCCTGGCGGTACCCATGACGGCAGGCCCAGGCACGATTACTACAGTGATGATTTACAGCCTGAAAGCCACTGAAGTATCCGAGTATCTGGGGCTAGGAGTTATTCTGGGAATTACTGCGCTGTTGGTGTTCCTGGTTTTTATTCTGGGCACTTACATTGAAGATAAAATTGATGACCTGATTTATTCAGTAGTTACCCGCCTCTTCGGCCTCATTCTGGCCGGAATAGCCATTCAATTAATGGTGGAGGGCCTGGGACAGGTTTTCCCCGCCTGGCTGAATACCAATTCCGTTATCGAGAATGAAATCCAGAGCATGCAGTAAATGCAGGTCCAGTTTTCTTAGATTTTACCTGCAGTATAATTTAGATTTTTTTATTTCACACTAAGCCGCAAACACACAGAGAAAATTCAATCAAAAAAAAAGAGCCCGGTTAACGGGCTCCCTTTTTTTAAAAAATTACCTTTCAAGATTAATCAGTTCAGTCCGCGGCGCTGGAGCAGCGGTTCAATTTTCGGTTCGGTGCCCCGGAACCGGGTGTAAAGCACCATCGGGTCCTCGCTGCCGCCGCGCTCCAGAATATTCTTGCGGAAAGCATTGGCAGTGCGCTGATCGAAAATTCCTCTTTCCTTGAACGCCTCAAAGGCATCGGCATCCAGCATTTCCGCCCAGATGTAGCTGTAATAGCCGGAGGAATAGCCGCCGGCAAAAATGTGACGGAAATAGGGGCTGCGGTAGCGCACCACAATTTCCGGAATCAGGCCGATGCGCTTGAGGGAAGCCTTCTCGAATTCGGCCGTGTTCTGATGGTCACTGCTCTCCAAGGTGTGCCAGTCCATGTCCAGATAAGAAGCCGCCAGATATTCCACCGTGGCAAATCCCTGATTAAATTTGCCGGCTTTTTTAATTTTGGCGATCAGTTCATCGGGAATGGGTTCGCCGCTTTCATAATGCAGTGCATACAGCTTCATCACTTCCGGCTCGCCCGCCCAGTTTTCCATAATCTGCGATGGCAGTTCCACAAAATCGCGGGAAACATCGGTGCCGGATAATGAATAATAAGTGCAGTTGGAGAGCAGTCCGTGCAGTGCATGGCCAAACTCATGAAACAGCGTCAGCGCTTCATCATAACTCAGCAGCGCCGGTTTGTCGCCGGTCGGCTTTGAAAAATTTCCGACATTCGTAATTACAGGAGTTACCATTTCACCATTGCGGCGGCACTGTTTGCGGTAGGCGCTCATCCAGGCGCCGCCCCGTTTGCTTTCCCGCGGAAAATAGTCGGTGTAGTAAATACCGATATGCCGGCCGTCGGCGTCTTTTACCTCAAAAGCTTCCACATCGGGATGATAAACCGGAATGTCGCTGCGTTTTTCGAAAGTGATGCCGTAAAGTTTATTGGCAACCATAAAGGCGCCTTTGCGCACATTTTCCAGCTTGAAATAAGGCCGCATTTCATTTTCGTCCAGCGCATAGCGGTCCTGTTTCAGCTTTTCCGCATAATACCACCAGTCCCAGGGCTGCAGCTTAAAGTTCTTTCCCTCCTTTTTGATCATTTCGTGCAGCATAACCGCTTCCTGCCGGGCCTTTTTCAGTGCCGGTGTCCATAATTGATCCAGCCGGTTGTAAACATTTTCCGGGGTTTTGGCCATATTTTCTTCCAGCACAAAATGTGCATGGGTGGGATATCCCAGCAGATGCGCCCTCTTTACCCGCAGTGCGGCAATTTTTGCCAGCAGTTCGTTGTTATCCAGTTCATCTTTGTTATCCCCGCGGTTAATATAGCCTTTAAACATTTTTTCCCGCAACTCGCGCCGTTCGGAGTACTGCAGGAAAGGAATCAGGCTGGGTTTGTGCAGCGTGAAAACCCATTTCCCTTCATACCCGCGGTCTTTTGCCGCCTCGGCCGCGCCTGCAATTGCACTTTCCGGCAGACCGGCCAGATCGGTTTCATTCCCGATTATCATTTCAAAGCGGTTGTTTTCTTTCAGCACATTCTCGCCGAACTGAATGGTCAGCAGGGAAAGCTGCCTGTTCAGCTCCCGCATTTCGGCCTTTTTCTCCTCGTTCAAATTGGCGCCGCTGCGCACAAAATCCTTGTAAGTTTTCTCCAGCAGGGTCCGCTGCTCGGGCGTTAACTGCAGATTGTCTTTTTTCTGATATACCGTTTTCACGCGGTCGAATAGTTTCTGATTCAGATAAATGTCATCGTAGTGAGCGGACAGCATGGGGCTGATCTGCTTGTCCAGCTCCTGCAGTTTATCGCTGGTATTTGCGGATGTCAGGTTATCGAAAATATTGGTGACCCGGTGCAGTTTTTCACCGCTGTAATCCAGCGCTTCGATGGTGTTGCGGAAATCGGGGGCATCGCTGTTCTCGGTAATCCGGCGGATTTCATCACTGTGTTCCTGCATGGACTGCCGGACTGCAGGCAGGAAGTGCTCCTCCTTAATTTTGTCGAAGGGCGGGGTGCCATAAGGTGTGTCAAAATCGCTTAACAATGGATTTTCCTCCTTCTGGCTGCATGACCAGGCCATTAAGCCGCTCAGCAAAAACAAGATCAATACTTTTTTCATCTGCTTTTTCCTTTTCTTTAGTTTAATAAACAGGTTAAAGTTCTAAAAAAAAAGCGGGAGACTTCAAG
>JBAPTX010000010.1:0-2863 GCA_049282375.1 Calditrichia bacterium | reverse complement strand
GCTGTAGGTCTGCCGTAATTTATCCTTAAGATCTATATTTTCATGAATGAGCTGCTGTTCCTTCAAAGCCCGTTTTATTACAATCATCAGTTCATCCAGATCAATGGGTTTGGTCAGATAATCATAAATCCCCATTTTCATCGCCGCTACGGCATTTTTCACAGAACCGAAGGCTGTCATCATTATCACTTTTAATTCGGGGGTTTGAGACAAAATTGTTTTAGAGACTTCCAGGCCGTCTAAATCGGGGAGCAGATAATCAATGAGCATGAGGTTAAAACTGTTTTTTTTCAGCTCCGCCAAAGCCCGTTTGCCGGTTTTTGCTTTGGTAATCTGATAATTTTCCTGTTCTAAAATTTCCCCCAAACCTTCCAGGGTATTTATATCATCTTCAACAATCAGAATTCTTTCCTGCATTTGATTTACTCCAAATCTATTAATCGTGATGCATTATTAATGGGCATAGGATTCCTTACGGCTTAACAGGTCGCTCTTCATAAAATATCCCATGCACCTCAGTTTTCCACCGGGAGTTCCAGAATTACGGTTGTCCCCTCCCCTTCTTTACTGCGGATCCGGATCGTTCCGCCATGGGCTTCTATGATCTGCTTTGCAATAGCCAGTCCCAAACCGGTGCCGGTGCGCTTGGTGGTATAATAAAACTCAAAAATTTCAGACTGCTTTTGCCTGGGAATCCCCGGCCCCGAATCGGCAAATTCGATTCGGATTAAACGGCCATTTTCTTCCGGAGAACCTTTGCGGTAGCGTGTTTTCGTCAAGATATGTAAACGGCCTCCATTAGGCATTGCTTCGAAGGCATTGACGATAATATTGTGAAAAACCTGTTTCAACTGGTTATGGTCGTACATACCGAAGGCCGGCTGGCGTTTTACATATTGCCGTTCAATGCTGATACCGGAACTTGCAGCATGAGCCTCCTGCAGTAAAAAGACATCTTCCAGAATCTGGTGCACATCGGACCGGATCAAAACCAGTTCGGGCGGCCGGCTAATTGCCAGAAAGTTTGTTACCAGGCTGTTCATGCGGTTAATTTCTGATGAAATAATATCCAGATATTTCATTTTCTTTTCCGGCGGTGTATCTACCCGGGTAATCAACCGCCGCAGAATCTGCATATTAATATTCATGGCATTGAGCGGATTGCGTATCTCATGGCTGACCAGAGAGGCAAAGCGGCTGAGAGCTGCCAGACGTTCCATCCGCCGCAGTTTTTTCTGATTCACATCCAGCGATTCCGCCATGGCATTAAATTCGGTAGCAAGTTCAGCCAGTTCATCCTGACGGGTTAAGGTAATGCGGTGGTTCAGATTTCCATGGGCATACTCCTGCACCCCTTTTACCAGTACTTCCAGCGGCTGGGTAATACGCTTAATACTTGTTACTGCCAGAACCAGCGCCAGCAGAGTTGTTAATGCCACCAGCACTACCACCCGGTCGCGCATTTTACGGGCCAGTTCCAGTGCCTCCTTTTCTGACTGCTGAACCACGATTCCCCAGTTTAATTCAGCGATGGGTGCAAAGGTGGCAATTACTTCAGTACCTTCATTCACATATTGAGAAATCCCCTCCCGCATATTCAGCAGATCCTGAAAAAAGGGATAGCCCGAGAATGACTCGCGCTGCAGCACGAGTTGTTTATCCGGGTGGGCGATCACCGAACCGTCGGCACTGATCAGAAACGCATTACCGGTGTTTCCGATGGTAATTTTATCCACCAGATCCCAGATGTTTTTCAGATCGATTTCTCCGACCAGAACACCTTCTACAGAACTGTACCGCCGGATTGGAAGTGCGACATACATTACCGGAAAGCGGGAAGGAGTGAAAAAAACCTGTGAAAAGAACTCGTTGCCCTGAATTGCGGCACGGAAGAAATTCTCCCGGCTGTAATTGCGCAGTTCCTCTCCAAAACTGGTGGTAACCACCGCCACACCGCTTTGGTCCAGTATGAACAGTTTGCGAAATATTGCGTGAGAATACTTGATCTTGCTGATTACCCTGCTTTGCGTAAACCGCTCCATTTCAACAATATCGCGCGTTTGCGCCAGCGTATTCAGAATGGTCAGAGGTTCGTTAATAAAGGCGGCAATCTCATTACTGGCACGCCTGGCGGTTTCCATATTCCGCTGAAATAAATATTTTTGAACTGTATCTTCTGTTAAGCCGATTAAGATGAGCGAAACTATAACCAGCGGCAAAACCCCCAGACCCAGATAGTTTAAGATAATACGGCGGAAAATCTTTCGTGCCATAAAATGCCGGAACATTCTTTTAAACATTTTCCAGCGGAGGGCAATGTTTTTTAAAGAACTCATACTACCAGGTCTGAAATTTCTGCATAGATTTGGGGACAAACCAGTTTTCAAGCGGATTCAGCCTGAAGTAGTATGAAGTTCCATTACTGAAGGGTACCCGCACATTTTGAAAACGGTTGTTTACTGCATAAATAATTTTATCATCAAAATATAGAAAAACCACCGGTGCATCCTGGTGCAGCGCAATCTGATAACGCCGGGCCAGCTGCTGCCACTGGTCCGGATTTACCTCCACCTGATTAAAAAGCCTTTCCAGTGTGGGATTCTGGTAATTAACTGCCGGTTCTTTCCCTTTTAACCCCTGCTCATAAAAATCGCGCAGTGCGTAAAACATGTAATCATCAAAATAGGCATAGCTGTTAATAACCGCTGTAAACTCATTGCTTGCCAGGGCCTTTTCTTTTTCCGGCATGGGCAGGGGGCGGGGCTGTACATTTATCCCCAGCTCCGATAGAAAAATTTTTATGGCGCGCGCAATACTTTCCTCCAAAAAAGAATTCTGCTCAAACAGCAGCTCAAAACTTAAT
>JBAPTX010000009.1:0-3465 GCA_049282375.1 Calditrichia bacterium | reverse complement strand
ACCGGTTATGTACGGCAAGCCTCCCCGTTTAGATGAAGCCGGCCTGCAGGAACTTGCCTGGCAGCGCTTTCAGCGCTCCGGAGACCGGATTTTACAATGGGTAAACCAGTATGACTGGGACACCGCGGTTTACATCGCCCTGGCGCGGGTGTTGGGATACAGTAAAAACAGCCGCCCTTTTGAACTGCTGATGCGGCAGCTACCTCCGGCAAAACTGGAGCAAATGGTGCATCCGCTGCAGCGCTCGCCTCTGTTGGTCTGGGCACTGCTGGGCTGGCAGTCCGGCCTTTTTCAGCGCCCCTTCCGCAGTAAAGAAGCTTTTCCGGCAAAAAAGCAGTTGCAGTATCTGGTCCGAATCCGGCAGCAGTTTTCCCATCTGCTTCCTGCAAAAACACAGCCGCTGATAAACTGGCAGTTCTCCCGCCTGCGCCCGGTGAATAATCCCTATTTTCGCCTGGCCGGCCTCTCCCAGGTGATCCACCAGTATCCGTCACAAAAACTGTTTTCCCGCCTGGAAAGCTGTTTTTCCGCCCGAGAGCAGCTTCCATCCCTGCTCCAGAAAATAGAGAACCTCCTGGCCCTTCCGCTGAGCACGACTTTTACCCCATTTTTCCGGGAACTGCTCGGCTACCGCGGCCTGCCGGAAAGGGCTATCGGCAAAAACCGCATCCGCCAGTTTGTGCTGAACATGCTGCTGCCGTTTTTTTACCAGTGGGCAGGTCAGCAGGGCAGCAGCGGTTACCAGCTCTATCTTGAAGATCTTTATTTTCAGTTTCCTGCCTGCGATAACAACCATGTACTCAGGCATTTTTCTTCCCCCGGTGTATCTAAAATCAGCCGGAAGGCCTTTTACCAGCAGGCCTGTCTGGAGTATTACCGCCAAAACACCCTTGCGGGTGAGCGGGTATGTGAGAAATCGGTTGACAGCTTTGAGCATGCTTATCTACATTGGCAACCTTATGATGCCCTTGCAGACTTTTGTTCAGTTAATCGTGGTGAATGTGCTGAAAGTAACACTTTCCCTGCTGGGGACAGCAGTGATCGGGCATGCCGTCCGCAGCCGGTCCCGCGCCTTGTTAAATTCCATGCTGATGATGAGCGCTTCTGCCGCTCTTTTTATGGAATTGGGCCTGCAGTTTTCAATTTACTTTAACACAAATCCCTATCATATCATTCTGCTGGTTTGCGCCGCTGCCGGAATCACCGGACTGGTTTACATCTTCCGTATGCAGGAGCTGTACTCCGCTCTGGAAAAAGCAGCCGGCATCTGGCTTGCCGCTGCGCTCGGACTGCTGTTCGGGGCCGGCCTTTTCCGGGAGGGGATGCTGATTACGCTGCTGATCTATGCTTTCCTTAAGTTTCTGAACCGGGATTATCAGCCCGGCGAAGATAAAACTATCTGAATGATCCGCTTGTAATTCCAACCCACAAAAAGTTGTTGGTTCTCTTTGCCGGTTGCTTGAATATCCTTCATTCCATGAAACAGAATTTTTATGATCTTTATCAATAGAAAGCAGAAGTCGCTTAATTTTTTTCAGCGGGAACCTTATGATCAGATATTTGTTTTTCGGAAGGTTGAATTGTGGGTTAAATCAAATTGAAGAAATCAGTATCGGATATATTGGGTCAAAACTTTAGATAATTGCAGGAAATTAAGTGGTTATTAGAAAACAAAATATTTTGATTCGCCGGGGTAAATTGAGCGGCAGGCACTCACTGGGGTACTGGCGGAAAAGTGCATTGCTGCTGATGCTGGTACTGCTGGGCGGGTGCGGCAGGTCAGATCAGATCTCCGAAAAGGCAGAGATCGCGGCGGATTCACTGCAGGTAATGGTGGAAACAAAGATTGCACATAAAAAAGCCCTGCAGGATTTTCGGCACAGTGAGCTCCCACCGGATTTTCAGGCAAAGGTGGAAAACTACTATCCGGTGATTCGTAAGTATTCCAGCCGTTATGGATTTGACTGGCGGCTGATTGTGCTGCAAATTTTAAAGGAGTCCGCTTTCAGAGAAAATGCCCGCAGCCAGGTTGGGGCGATGGGCCTTATGCAGATTATGCCGGCCACCGCCACCGAAATTCGCCGGGAAATGGATATTGAATACATTGCAATTAACCCCAGCGAAAATATAGCCGGCGGTATTTATCATCTTTATAAGCAGTTGCGCTACTTCCCGCAGGCACAGGGGAATGACCGGCTGAAGCTGGCCCTGGCAGCCTATAATGCCGGTCCCGCCCGCGTTATTGATGCCCAGAAAATCGCCCGTTTCAAAAATCTGGATCCGCAGAGCTGGGAAGCGGTAAAGAGCTGTCTGCCATTGCTGACCCCTGACTCCTGGCGGTTGCATCTGGATGTCTGGGAATTAGGTGTGCCGGCTTACGGTTATTTTTACGGCTTCCGCGAAACCATCAGTTATGTGGATGAAATTTTCCGAAACTACCAATTGCTCACCAAATCTTTTTAAATTCCTCCCGTAAATTTTTCGACGGGAAAAAAACTTCATGTCAGTCTTGCTGTATCTGGCCACTTTGCTGGCTTATTTTATTAAGGGATTCGGGGGTTTTGGCCCGGCCATGATTATTGTGCCGGTTTTTGCCCTTATTGCCGGTACAAACCTGGCGCTGGCAGCCTCTGCTCTGCTGGATGCGGCGGCGGGCCTTATCCTGCTGCGGACGGTATGGCCCCGCATCGACTGGCAGTTTGTCTGGCCGGTAATGGCTGCCATTGCCGGCGGCAGTTTTCTGGGTGCGCGAACGGCTTATTTTTTACCGGAAGATCTTCTGCTGAAAATCATGGGATTTGTTCTGCTGATCTTTGTGATTTACCTCTTTTTCCAGGACAATCGCCCAGCAGTGGAAGCCGGCGGGGCGCCCCGATGGGGCACTATTGCTGCCGGTCTGCTGGCCGGTCTATTGGGCGGGTTGTCCGGTATGTCCGGCCCGCCGCTGGTGGCTTACCTGAAGTATTACTATCCCAAAGAATTCTTCAGAACCCAGCTGATTGTAATTTTTCTGGCTGAAAAATTCATAAGATTACTTGTATATGGACGTCACCAAATGCTGCCATGGCAAGAATGGCCTGTGCTGTTTACTTTTCTGCCAATGCTGCTGCTGGGCTTGTGGATAGGGACACGCCTGCATGGAAAAGTAAGTGAAAAACAGTTTACCCGCACAGTGGCGCTGATTCTAATTTTTCCGGCAGTGAAACTGATCTTTTTTTAAGCTGTATATGCTTTACAGCCGGAATTAGCAAAAATTTTTCAACGGCTGATTTAACAGGTAATGAAATGTATATGTGAAAACAGTTTTTCAGGAGATACAAAATGAAGTCTGGTATTTACGGAATAATAATTTTACTGCTTGCCGTGGTGTCACTGCCGGGCATTGCGGCAGACCTGCAGCAGTTTAAATCGGAAACAGAAGATTATACCTACTATTTGTCTGCCAAAGATGTGGAAAATATGAGC
>JBAPTX010000008.1:0-6049 GCA_049282375.1 Calditrichia bacterium | reverse complement strand
GAATAGGAGAGAACTCAATGCAATTTCAATTTGTAAAGAATTTTCATCAAATTGCCATATTCTTCCTGTTTTTATTTATCCTTTTAATTACCGCATGCAGATTTCCTCAGGACAGTAAAGGAACCCTGTCCCGTGTAAAGAACGATACTTTACGGGTCGGGATTACCTTGAATCCGCCCTGGGTTAAAGGCAGCCGGGAAAACCCCTCCGGTGTGGAAGTTAAGCTGGTAAAAAATCTGGCGGGGCAGTTAAATGCGCATGTTCAATGGGTCTGGGGATCCCAGATGTCAAGCATGAAAGCATTGGAGAGCGGAGAAGTGGATCTGGTTATTGGAGGTATAACAGCGGAAATGCCTCACTTTAAAAAAACAACATTGAGCAAACCCTATTTTAAAGACCGGATCGTGGTGGGAGTGCCGGAAGCTGCCATTCCGTTTGTCTCCATAAAAAAACAAAGGGTTGCTTATACCCGTGGCAGCGGATATTCAAAATTGATCAAAAAAAAGGGTGGAATTCCGGTGGCTTTCTCCCAAGGTGAAAAGATCGCCATGCCGGTGGCAATATCAGAGGCAGAAGTCACCGGAAGCGGCTATTCTCTGACCGGTATTAAATTAGCCACCGAAAAACATGTATTTGCCATTCCCAGCGGAGAGAATGCCTGGCTGGTGAACATAGAAGAATTCTTTGAAAAAAATAGAGAAAACATTCAAAAATTAATCAGGGAAAATGTCAGATGAAACTCGCCCCCGAATATGAATTTCCGCAAGAAATCCGGCAGAAGATTAAAAAAGCAAAAGTGCTGGAATATTTGACGATATTTTTTATGTTGACAATCATTGTGGTGATGTATTTGACGATGGGCTCTTCCCAGGCAATGAAAACCGCCTGGATTGAAGATCTGCTGGGATTAATTCCCCCTATTGTTTTTTTAATAGCGGTTCATAATCAGGACAAGCGGCCCACCAAACGTTTTCCATATGGATATTTCCAGATTTCCACAATTGCTTTTGTTGCCGCTTCTGCCGCTTTGTCGCTGATGGGCCTGTATATTTTATATGATTCTATAATGAAACTGATGGAAGGTGCACATCCCAGTATTGGACTTATCTCACTATTTGGACATTCTATCTGGCTTGGCTGGGTTATGATTGCCGCTTTAGTTTACAGTGCAATTCCTCCCGTAATACTGGGTCATTTAAAAATAGGAATTGCAAAAGATATCCATGAGAAAACCCTTCATGCCGGAGCCGATATGAACCGGGCGGACTGGATGACCGCCGTGGCAGCAGTTATTGGTATTCTCGGGATTGGCCTCGGTTACTGGTGGGCGGATTCCATCGCTGCTGGAGTTATTTCAATTGATGTTATTCATGACGGATTTAAAAATTTAAAAGGGGCAATGTCCAAGTTGATGGATGAACGTCCCGGCCGGATCGGATCTAATGAGAGATCACCGTTCATTGACAATGCCTTATCCACCATCCGGAATTTGGACTGGGTTCGTGAAGCAGATGTGCGCTTTCGTGAAGAGGGCCCGCTGATCTCCGGGGAAGTATTTGTGGTTCCGGCAAACTATAATAATCCGCAGGAAAAGAAAGCCCAGATTTCACATCTGCTTAAAAAGATGAACTGGCGGTCTTACAATATTGTAATCAGCCTGGACGACCGTATTTAGGATTCGGCGTTTTGGCAATTTGAAAAACTGTTCGGCCTTCTGCTTCCGTGGTATTGATTTGGAAGTTCCCAAAGAAACACTTAATAGCGGTTTTATATTGATCAACTTCGGGTATATACTGAAGAATGGTACTCCGGTTTAAATCTGCTTTTAGATTCAATCCAGATTTTTAATTCATTACTGACGAATGCTTCAGCATTTAATTTGAATAAAGATTAGATCATATAAAGTCAGATTCAACTTCGAAATCAACTCTCTTAATTCTAAAGGTTATCCTATGCAGCAGATCCTGTGTACCATTTCGAGTGAAGAGAAACTTGAATATTTATAAGCAAGCGGGAACGAAATAATTATTTTATGGAAAAGTCCCTGATTTTTACTATTTTTGATAAAGGGAATCTAAAAACGATAGGAAAGCAGTGAAACGCAGAAAATTGATAATACCGGGCGACCGGGTCCTGATTGATCCGGACCGCGGCGAAGAAAGGACAAAAGTTGGATTATATTTACCCCAGACGGTTAAATCAAAAGAAGAAGTAGTTGGGGGTTTTGTGGTGCAGACCGGACCCGGAATTCCTTTAGCGGACCCTTCGGATGTTTCTGATGAACCCTGGCGCAGAAATAACAGCGAAATTAAATATTTCCCGGTTCAGGCCAAACCGGGAGACTATGCTTTATTTCTTCAAAAAGCAGGCGTAGAAATCCGCTATGAAAACGAAAACTATATCCTGGTGCCGCAAAGTGCAATTCTGATATTATTGCGGGATGATGACGGCGATGTGCTTGATTCTGATCTCCCCGACAGCGATGATGATGCACCTTTGTATTGATTCAATTAAAGAAAAATTGGTTGCTGTAATAAAAAAATCAGAGTATTTCTTCAATCCGTTTTAAGAAATCCTTTAAATCCTGCAAAGAAAA
Source organism: Calditrichia bacterium (assembly GCA_049282375.1). Taxonomy (GTDB): domain Bacteria; phylum Calditrichota; class Calditrichia; order RBG-13-44-9; family RBG-13-44-9; genus JBAPTX01. The sequence continues at coordinate 3,453 of JBAPTX010000008.1, read as the reverse complement.
ATGGCGGCTAAAGCGCCGGCTTTCTTTCCCATCTACAAAAATGATGATTGTAGGGGCTGTAAAAACAAGATATTGGCCGCCAGTTTCCGGGTCTTCTTGGGTGTTAATATAAACAAAACTGCAGTTCCGGCAGCTCCCGGTAATCTGTTTTACCTTTGGGAGAAGCACCCGGCAGACACTGCAGCCCGGATAAGAAAAGTAGGCCACCAGCAATCGCGATTGTTTTAAATGTTCCTTTAACTCAACCATTTATAATTCCTTTCTGTCCGGGTAACTTAACATTATCAGTAAATCTTAAAAAATTATTTTCCATTTTCTGCCAAGCGGATTCAATTATATTTGGCTGTTAAAATTCAAGATTTCAGGATGGGAATTGAAGTGGAAGGGAAATATGAAAAATTGTATCGGCATCCGGCAGGAAAATATCGACAGGACGGAACGCAGGGTTCCTCTGACGCCGGAGCAGACGGAACATTTAATTAAAGCTCACCGGATGCGCATATTAGTGCAGCCCGCACCTAACCGTTTTTTCCCGGAAAAAGACTATAGAAATGCTGGAGCGGAAATTGCGGAAGATCTGAGTCCTTGTAATGTTATTTTCGGAGTAAAAGAGATACCTGAAATAAATATATTACCGGGCCATGCCCATTGTTTTTTTTCCCATACAATAAAAGGGCAAGCCTATAATATGCCGCTTCTGAAACATGTCCTGAAAAGCAATGCAACCCTTATAGATTATGAGAAAGTCACTGATTATCAGGATCAGCGGCTCATTTTTTTTGGAAGATTTGCCGGTTATGCCGGAATGATCGATTCCCTGTGGGCTTTGGGTAAAAGGCTGAAATGGGAAGGTATTTCTGCGCCGTTCAGCGAAGTTGAGTATGCCGGTCGTTATGACAGCCTGAAAGATGCTAAACGATCCATTTCGGAAGTTGGAAAGAAAATCGCCAATACGGGGCTGCCGGACTCCCTTGTTCCTTTAATCTTTGGTATTACGGGGTATGGCCAGGTTTCCCTGGGAGCTCAGGAAATTCTTGACCTTTTACCTCATCAGGAAATAGCACCAAAAGAATTGGCTGGTTTTATAAAGAAAAAGCAGTATTCAAAACATCAAATCTATAAAGTGATTTTTAAGGAAGAGGATCTGGTGAAGCCCGTATCCGAAAAAGATTCTTTTCAATTGCAGGATTACTATCAGAATCCCCGGAAATACAAGTCCTGCTTCGGGGAATTTCTACCCTATTTAACTGTTCTGGTAAATGGAATTTACTGGGAGCCGAAATATCCCCGGCTGGTTACAAAGGAATTTATGCGTTATTTATACAAGCAAAATTCAGGACAAAATGTGAGGGTAATCGGCGATATCACCTGTGATATCGAAGGTTCTGTTGAAATGACGGTGAAGTCCACCAATTCAGAAAACCCCGTATTTGTATATGAACCGCTGAGCGGTCAAATATTAGACGGTTGGGAAGGTAAAGGTCCGGTGATTCTGGCAGTAGATAAACTGCCGGCAGAATTACCCAGGGAAGCATCTGAAACTTTTGGTGCTGCGCTGATGCCTTTTGTGCCTTCACTGGCCCAGGCAGAGTTTGATTGTGATTTTATAAATTTATCACTTCCCAGGGAGATTATAGGAGCAGTGATAGCCCACAGAGGCGAGTTAACTCCAGAATTTAAATATTTGACCGATTATTTAAACAAGTAAAAAAAGGGGTGGCTGGAAATAATCGTTCTTTTCAATTGATTTTAGGAATGTATTCACATAATTTTGCAAAAGGAATGTAAACAAGTTCAGGTGCAGGATCAGACTCAAAAAACAATCCCAGTTAAATCAAATAAAAAATGAATCTTTCTTTTCCGGAGGAAAAATGAAACAAGTCCTTATTCTTGGTGCAGGGCTGGTTGCCCGCCCGATGGTAAATTATCTTTTGAAGACAAATGAAATCAATGTTGTTTTAGCGTCCCGCACGGTTTTAAAAGCAGATCGCTTAATTGAAGGTCATTCCAATGGTCAATCCGTGCATTTGACCATGGATGATGATGCGAAACTTGAAAATTTAGTATCGGGCTCAGAGATCGTGGTCAGCCTGCTGCCTTATACCTTCCATTTAAAAGTGGCTAAACTCTGTTTAAAATATGCAAAGCCATTGGTAACGACATCTTATGTCAGTGCGGCAATGAAGGAACTGGATGAAGAAGCGCGTGAAAAAGGATTGTTATTCTTGAATGAAATCGGCCTTGATCCGGGAATAGATCACATGTCTGCCATGCGGGTAATGGATAACGTCAAGAAACGGGGCGGCCGGATTGTTTCTTTTATGTCCTACTGCGGCGGTTTCCCTGCGCCGGAAGCCAATGATAATCCCTGGGGCTATAAATTCTCGTGGAGCCCCCGCGGTGTGTTAATGGCCGGTCGCAACAGTGCCCGATACCTGAAGGATGGCAGTCTGGTGGAAATTGAAGGCGGTGATTTATTTAAAAACTGCTGGCCCATCAAAATTGACGGTTTTCAACTGGAAACCTATCCGAACCGCGATTCGCTTCCTTATCGCGAACAGTATGGAATTAATTCAACTCAAACGATTTTCCGCGGTACTTTGCGGTATCCCGGCTGGTGCCGCACTCTGCTGGCCGTGAGCGAACTTGGAATGTTAAAAGAAGATGAGATTACCGGCACAAAAGAATGCACCTATCATGATATTACCCGTAAAATTTTGGGCATTGCCCCCGATACAGATGCTAAAAATTATATTTGCGTCAGAAAAAATATTGAAGACGATGATGACATTATTGAAAAGCTGGAATGGCTTGGGCTGTTCAGTGATCAGGTTTATCATCAGGACCAGACGACGCCATTGGATTTTTTAACTGAAATTATGCAGCAGAAAATGTCCTACCGGTCTGGGGAAAGAGACATGGTATTACTGCATCATCATTTTGTGGCCGAATTCCCCGATAAGACAGAATATATCACTTCCACTCTAACGGATTTCGGCAGCCCCGAGGGCAGTTCCTCCATGTCCCGTACTGTATCACTCCCCGCTGCCATTGCAGTGCGGCAAATTTTAAACGGCAATATCCATGAAACAGGCGTCCGGATTCCGGTATCCGAAGAAATTTATCAGCCAGTTCTGGATGAACTTGAGCAGTTAAATATCAGGTGCCGGGAAGAATATAAGGTCGTACAGCAGAATGAAAAGTATTCCTGAGTTCTGAAGTTGATGCAGTCTTGACAGAGCAGAGCAGAGGTATTATATTTGCCCTGCTCTTTTGCCGGAGTGGTGGAATTGGCAGACGCGCCGGACTCAAAATCCGGTCTGGATGATACCAGGTGTGGGTTCGAGTCCCACCTCCGGCACAGAATTCAAAAAAAATATTTATTGTCAGACGCGGCCCGAGAATCGGGCTCTGGATGATACCAGGTGTGGGTTCGAGTCCCACCTCCGGCAC
>JBAPTX010000007.1:0-1923 GCA_049282375.1 Calditrichia bacterium | reverse complement strand
ACTCTTCATGGAAGAACTGAGAAGGAATGGCATTCCATTGAGTTTAAGCTGCTGGATCAGGTGAGAGAAGATGGGGGCGAGGTAAAAGCAAGCGGCTATGTTTACGTGCCGGCAGGGAATCCATCTTTTGCACTCATCAGCGATATGGATGATACCATAATCACCACCCATGCCACCAGTTTATTTCAGATGCTGAAACTTACCCTGTTTAACAATGCCCATACCCGGCTCCCATTCAAAGGGGTTGCTCAGTTTTATTCGGCACTGAAACAGGGTAAAGGCGGCACTGAAAAGAATCCTATTTTTTATGTATCAAGCGGACCATGGAATTTATATGATCTCATTATAAAGTTTATGGAAGCCCATGCTATTCCGGTTGGCCCTCTTATAATGCAGGATTTTGGTATTGATAAGTTTAAATTTGTCAAGTCGGCTCACATAAAGCATAAAACTGATGTAATAAACAGATTATTAAAATTTTATCCCGAGCTCCCGTTTATACTGGTAGGAGACAGCGGGGAACGGGATCCGGAAATATATGCCGAAATCGTCAAGAATAAACCCGGCAGAATTAAAGTTATTTATATAAGGGATGTGAGCAGGCGGAAACGCAAAAAAGAGATAAATGAGCTTTCAGAAAAGCTGCAGGAACTGGGAACGGATATGATTCTGGTGGAGAATTCTCTGGAGGCGGCTGTTCATGCAGCCTTTAATAAAATGATCAGCATGGATGCACTGGAAACCATTCGCCGGGGCAAAATAAAGGATGAGGCGGCACCTGCTGATGTCCGGCAGCTCTTTTCCAAAAGAAGTTAAAGTTTTTTATTTGCAGTACTCTTCAAGAAGAAAAAAATTGCAAACTGCAAAATGCTTCTTTATGTTGACATCATCTAAAAAACATGAGATTTCTCATAATTCCAGGATTGAACCATGCACAGAATTAACGAATATCGTTTTGGTAAAATTTTAATAGATGATCATTATTATGATTCGGATGTTATCATCTTCCCGGATAAAATTAAGGACCACTGGTGGCGGAACGAAGGGCATAATCTGCTGCCCCCCGATCTCCCCTTTCTGCAGAGCAGCAAAGCGGGAATTCTGGTCATAGGGCAGGGCTTTTACGGACGAATGCAGATAAGTGATGGAGTAAAAAAAATTGCTGCTGAACAGAAATGGGAAGTAAAAAGCGGCAAAACGTCCCGTGCTGTACAGATTTATAATGAATTAATTGATCATAACGAAAAGAATGTTGTGGCAGCCTTGCATTTAACCTGTTAAAATATTTCAGTGCATGAACAATCCCCTTGCAAAATATCCGGCAGTTTTTCTTGCACTGTTTTTAACAGCCGGAATTATTATTCAAAATCGGCTGATGCTGCCGCCCCTGCTGCTGGCCGTTGCTTTCCTGATAACTTTACTCTTCATATTTTTTGTCCGGCGAAAAAATGTACAGGCTGTTTTGCTGCTTATCCTGATAATACTGGCCGGATTTGTGCGGTTCGATATCTGGCATCAACAGCATCTTGAGCTTCCGGTTCGTAAATTTTTGCCACTTCAATCAACTCAGGCTTACATGACCATCATCGATCCCCCTGCCGCAGATCAAAAATTTGCAGCTGTTCGGTTGGACAGCATGAGGACCGAAACCGGAATAATACCAATGAGTGCTGAATTCATGCTCTTTTTTTATGAACTTCCCGGCCAGATGCGCCCGGGCGATCGCCTCTTGGGGACGAACCTGCAGGCGGACAACCCGCCGTTTCAGAGAAATCCGGGTCAGTTCAATTACCAATCCTACCTTGAACGGCACGGCATTACCGGAGTTATTTATTCAACCGGGAATTCCCGGTTTAAAATCATTCCGCAACCTGCCGGAAGTCTTTCCTCAGTATTCGGCCGTCTGCGGATAGCGCTGAACCG
>JBAPTX010000006.1:0-4793 GCA_049282375.1 Calditrichia bacterium | reverse complement strand
TTTTGGCGCGATGCACCGAATCCCGCCGGTGGTTGGGTTCCCGGCCGATGCCATGGTTTTCCCGGGGGTATATCACAAATTTGACCGGCCGCCCAAGCGTTTTCAGCGCCTGATACATTTCCTGCGAGTTGGAAAGGTTGGTGTAGCGATCCTTCTCCCCGTGCAGGATCAGCACCGGGGTACGGATATTCTCCACGTAAAAGGCAGGGGAATATTTGACGTACGGATTTTCCGGGCCGATGGGTTGTTCCCAATAGTAAACGCCGAAAAACATCTTTTCCCAGGCCGGCTGCCAGGAGTTGCTCCAGTCGGTAAACAGGCTGAAGATGCCGAACTCGGAGACGGCAGCGGCAAACCGGTCCGTCTGAGAAATAATCCAGTTCACCATATATCCGCCGTAACTGCCGCCGATTACGCCCATACGGTTCTCATCGATATAGCCTTCTGCAATCAGTGCATCCACACCGGACATAATATCCTGGTAATCCACGCCGCCCATGTGCCCGCCCTTTTCGTGCCAGATGGCTTTCCCGAATTTATCGTCATAGCCGCTGCTGCCGCGGGGATTGGGGGCCAGCACTACATAGCCGTCGCTGCTGTAAATCTGCTTGTAATAGGATTGGAGCACACCCTGCCGGAAACGCCCGTAGGGTCCGCCGTGTATGGTGACGATCAGCGGGTATTTTTTTTCAGGATCAAAGTCCGGCGGCAGAAACAGCAGGCCTTCAATCTGCTGCCCGTCCGTACTTTTCCAGCGGAACACCTGCTGTGTGCCCAGATCAAACGGCTGCAACTGCGTACTGAAACCGGAAATGATCTGCTGTTTTCCATTGTTGTTCACTGCAATTTCCGGCAGGTGCTGTGCATCTTCCCACAGATAATAAAGCCGGTCATTTTTTACCTGAAAATTGGAGGCATTGCCGCCCTCCGGGGTCAGAGGTTCCACCGGATTATTTTTTCCGGGTGTAAAATGGTATAAATAGGTCTCGGTGCCCCGGGGAACTTCCACAATAAAGCTGCGGGAATCGTCCCGCCATTTAAAAGCAGTCACGGAAAGATCAAAATAGGCCGTCAGCGTATCGGCGGCATCCTGAATTTGGCCGGGTGTAAAGGGAATCACCGCCAGATCGGTTTCAGAAAATTCGGTAAACGGAGAGGTCTGGTTGATAAAGGCAACCTGCTTTCCGTCAGGCGAAAATGCCGGACGTGTTTCCGGACCGGGATAATCCGTCAACTTGTACTTTTTCCCGCTGGAGACCTCAACCGCCCAGAGATCGTATTTTTGTTCATCGTTATAATTGCCGCTGTAATTGGTCTGGTAAACGATCCATTTTCCATCCTGCGACAGCGTAAAATCGTCCACTCCCGCATCCAGTCCGGTAATTATTTTAACTTCCCTGCTGCCGGTATCCAGCCGGTAAAATTCTTTGGAAGTGGTGGCACTGTCTTTCACCACTTCGTCAAATTTTAAATCCTTTCGCTTCTGTTCTGCTTTTCTCTCTTCGATGCCGGGCATTTTTTCTGTTAACAGAACAATAAAATCTCCCTCTGTGCTCCAATGGTAGGCTTCCACATCATTTTCGCGGTCTGTCCAGCGGACCGCTTCCCCGCCCTTTGCCGGCAGCGCCCACAATTGGGTTATTCCTTCAATTGACTCACCGTAATTATTGTTGTATGGCCGTGCGGCCAGAAAAGTAATCCATTTGCCGTCCGGAGACCATGCGGGATCCGTTTCGCTTTCTTCCGAAAAAGTTAACCGGCGCGGCGCTTCCGCATCCTTTTCAAGCCACCACAGATCGCTGCTCCAGCGGCTTTCCTGAAAATCGGCACTGCGGACTGTGTAAACCCAGCGGTTTCCCTCAGGACTGACCGCCAGAGAGGATGGGTATTTAAACTGGAGGAAATCCTCCACAGTAATTGGTTCGGCAAATAAGGCCGTCCAGAAACTGAGCAGCAAAAAGAATGTGAAAAAACGCATGACAAATTCTCCGGATAAAATGATTCAGCGGGTTAATCTAAAAAAGCGGGTGGAAAGGCAAAAGCAGAAAAATTTATATATTTTCTTCCACTGCCTGAAGGTAGAGGCAATTGAGCCGGAAAAGATTTAACAAACCTGCTTGTCGAGAAATAATTTGCCCGGCTATCTTGTTTTTTGCATATTCTCCTGCCCAAAATTTTCAGGATTACTCATGCTGAATAATGCCAAACTGCTCTTTACTCATTCTTTTAAACACTGGTGGAAACACCGGCCGTATCTGCTGGCCGGTTCTCTGGCGTTCTATATGGCCTTTTCCCTGGGACCCATTCTGGTGCTGACCATCGGCGCAGTGGGATTTTTCTTCGGCCGCCAGGCTGTGGAAGGACAGCTTATATCACAAATCCGCACAATTGTGGGCAATGAAGTGGCCGTGCTGATTCAGGATTTTATAAAGAGAGCCTATAATCCGCCCAGTAAAACCATTACCACCATTATCAGTGTGCCAATGCTGGTGGGCGGTGCAGCCATGCTGTTTTTTCAGATCCGCACCGCACTTAATACCATGTGGGATATCAAAGAAGAAGGGGGCAGCGGCTTCTCCACCATTCTGAAAAGTTACGGGGTTGCCTACCTTTTATTGTTTATCATCAGTATTCTGCTGCTGCTGCTTTCGGTATTGCGGCCTTTATCCGGTCTGCTGGAATTGAATATGAATGAGCATGTGGCGGTCTCCCCTTTTCTTTTTAGTCTGCTGGATTACGGTTTGACAGTAATTCTGGGTGCGGTTCTCATTTCCATGATTTACCAGATACTGCCGCAGGCGGATATTAAGTTTAAAGATGTGCTGCTTGGCGGGGCCATGACTTCCATTATGGTGGTCATTGCTCAGATAATAATCGGTTGGTATGTTAAAGCAACGGATCTGGGGTCGGCCTACGGTGCTTTCGGTGCCATCAGCATTCTGTTTCTGCTGCTGCTGTATTCCGGGCTGGTTTTTCTGCTGGGGGCGGCATTCACCAAAGTTTACGCTGAAAATTTCGGTTCACTGTCCGGGAAAAAACAGAAAAAATGAATTCTGATCCGGCTTTCCGAAAGAAATTTGGGGAATAAACCCTTAAGATGTTCCGGCTTCAGCAGCTTATTTCAGTAAAATCATTTTGCGGCTCTCGCGATAACTTCCCGCTTGCAGTATGCAGGTATAAATTCCCGAACTCAGTTCTGCACCGTTAAAAGGAATTTGATATTCGCCCGGCGACAGGCGGGTATTCAGAAGTGCGGCCACTTTTTGGCCGGCAAGATTGAAAACATCCAGCCGGACAGGCGATGTTGCCGGGATAGAAAAAGAAATCGTAGTGGAAGGATTGAATGGATTGGGATAGTTCTGAAATAATTTGTATCCACCGGAAACGGTTGCCGGAAGGCTTTCAAGAGCTAAAGGTATGGTTTTAATTTTCGCCATCCAAACATCCGCATTCCCCGATAATGTAGTTGAATAACCGGCAAGCACATATTGAGAATTTGATAGAGGTTCAATTGAATAGGCCACCTCATAGCCGGGTCCTCCCAGATGCGAAGTCCAGAGTGTATCACCATTGCTGTCTGTTAACAGGACCCAGGCATCCGTCGATTGCGAAGCCGTAGCTGTTTCCCCGCAAATCAGCAGATCCCCCTGTTGTAACTCTGTGATGGAAATGCCCCGATCCTTTCCAACACTACCATAAGTTTTACTCCACATCAGGTTACCGGAATGATCGGTCCGGATCAGCCAGAGGTCACTGGCTCCGGCGCCAAATGAATCTGTTTTCCCCACAAGTGCAAATCCGCCGTCCTCCAGTTCAGTTGCCCGGTAAGCAATGTCAGTCCCGCTTCCCCCGTAAGTCCGGGTCCAAAGTGTATCTCCGTTCACATTCATTTTACCAATCCACACATCACTTGTATCCGAGGAAGAAACACTGACCCGCCCTACCAGTACAAATCCGGAATCACTGGTTTGCTCTATGCCATAACAGACGTCGGCGCCGGCTCTGGTCAACCTTTTTTCCCAAACTACAGCTCCCGCCTCATCTGTCCGCACCACCCAGATATCGCTTTTTCTGCCGGGAACAGCAATATTTGATCCGGCTAAAATAAATCCGCCGTCTGCGGTTTGCTGTACAGCATAAAATACATCGTGGGAAACACCGCCATATATTTTCTGCCATTCGGTTGTCCCGTTTTCCGAGGACTTTATTAACCAGCCATCATAACCGGTATTGTTGGGGCCTTCTGTTGAACCGGCCGTTATAAAACCGCCATCAGTGGTTTGGCAAACCGAAATTCCCAAATCCCGCCCGGTGTCCCCCATTACTTTTGTCCAGAGCGTGTCCCCGTTTTCATCCAGTCTGAGCATCCATAGATCTGAATTTCCCGATCCCCTGGTTTTGGTGTAACCCGTTAGAATAAATCCATTATCACTGGTTTTCTGCATGGAATAAGCCGCTTCGGAACTGTCCCCTCCATAAAACTTACTCCACAGCAGTTCCGTATTCTGAGCACTGATTGAATTATTAATTAAAAATAATAATAGAATGGATGATAGAAACTGAAATCCGGTTTTCATAATGCACTCCCTTGATTACCCTAAATGCTCCTGCATAAATCCCTTTCTTCCCGGTGGCAGGATCAAAACTATTCACTTACAATATAAATTTTGTTTAACAAAAAGGTGAATAGTACTGCCTTTCAAATTTTTGTAATTTATATGAATCATCCGGGTCAGCCATAATACTACAAGGGTTTTGATGTTTAAGATGCTTCTGTTAAATTCTTCCCATAC
>JBAPTX010000005.1:0-4210 GCA_049282375.1 Calditrichia bacterium | reverse complement strand
CACCTTACCCGCTCACTGGATTTACTTACGGTTTATCAGTTGGAAAAGGAAGACAACGGCACCTTTTTTAAAGATATTTTTGCCCAGCAGTTAAGCCGTGAACTGGAAAGCCATTTTTTTGATGTCGGTTTCATGTACCGGCGGATAAAGCGGCTGCAGTTGCAGATCGGGGTAAACTGGTATCTGCGGCGGGAATGGCGGTTTGGGGATGAAAAGGAAAAAATCCGCGACTATTTTGCTTTCAGCCCGCGGATGACCATTCTGTACAGTATTGGCAGCCGTTTGCTGCTGCATCTCAGTTTTGCTCCCAAAGTGTACCGGGACATTAACCTGGCAACCCGGTATTTTGAAACCGGGCAGATTAATCTGCAGTATGCTTTTTGAATTTTTAGAAAACTTCATTTCCGTTCTACATTTCCCCGAACATGTGTCCCCCATCAGACCAAATCAGTACTTGATTTTGGAATTGCAATATTTACAGCATCTCCACTATATTTTTCAGGCATGAATTCTATTATGTTTCCTGAATACAGATTGGCGTTATATTATTTGCGCAGAGCGGGCATTTTCGCCCGTCTGACCAAAAATTTTTATGCGGGAACAAAAGTGCTGCCGGGAGGCTTTGGATAGTTATATTTTTCGGAGTTTGTTCATGAAATCAATTCTGTTGATGGTATTGTGCCTGCCGGCATTTCTGTTTGCCGAAATGACGGTTGTGCAGGAAAATCCCGATAATGTGGTGATTGACATTCAGGTGGAAAACCTGACGCAAAATCCCAAAACCTTTCAGAACCGTACCTGGTCCATCTTTTCCTTTGATAATGCTGTGCTGGATGAGCAGGCCGGAAAACCGGCAGTTCATTACCTGGAAACCCTGGTGGCAGTTCCTCCCGGCGGGCTGCAGGATTATCAGTTTCAGGTTAGCGGCAGCGAGACTCGTCAGGGAGTGGATGTGGCGCCAATAGCCGAGTATTTTGTGCGCGGCGAAGTGCGGGAAGTTCCACTGGATGCAGACATCTATAGCAGTGCCGCTCCCTATCCCCGGCAGATTGTGCAGATCAGCGAGCCGTTTAACTTCCGCGGGGTAAATGTGGTGCGTCTGCAAATTTATCCGGTGCAGTACTTCCCGCAGGAACACCGGGTGACCATTCATATACAGATGCAGATTGCTCTCAAATTCCGCTCTGCAGGTGCCATAACTTCCCGGAAACCACTCTCCGGTTACGAACAGAAAATGCTGGAGCCCCGCATCGTGAATATGGGGCAGGTTCCGCAGTTTCAAATTCCCTCCGGCAGGGGGCTGCAGAAAAAAGCGGTTAGTTATGATTTGAGCAGCGGCCAGTGGTTCCGCATTCCCGTGAACAGCGAAGGCATTTACCAGATTACCGGCTCATTCCTGAAGTCGAAAGGGGTTTCCCTTTCCGGGCTGCAGATTTCCGATTTGCACCTTTACAATTACGGCGGTTTTGGGCTGCCCTACAATACTGAGGCGCCGCGTCCCCAGGATTTAAACGAAATTGCCGTGCAGGCGGAAGACCAGGACGGCGACAATCTGATGGATGAAAATGACCGTCTGCTGTTTTATGGTAAAGGAATGGGCGGCTGGAAGTTCAACTCCGCCGAAGGCGAATGGGAATGGGATGGCATTGTTCACCAGCGCAGCTCCAGTTATCAGCATGATGTGACTTCTTACCCTTATGACGATTCCAACTACTATATTCTGGGAATTCATGGTGATCCCGCCAAACGCATCGAAACTGTTCCCTCCCCGCAGGCTGCCAATCCCGCGGAAGCTGCCGCCTTTAAAGATTATTTTCATTTTGAAGAGGACCGCTACAATAATCTGGCTTCGGGAGCGGACTGGCAGTGGCTCAAGCTTTCCGGTTTTCAGGATAAAGAAACGGTTAATTTCCAGATGCCGCAAAATCTTGTACAGGACAGCACCGGATTCCGGGTGCAGTTTAAAGGCGGTTCCGGCAGCCGTTTGGGCGACAACATAAATTATGTATATAATTTAAAAACCCGGATTAACGACCAGCAAATCTTTGAATCCACTCTGACCCGCCACAGCCGCCGGATGTATCAGAAAACATATCCGGATTTGCAGGCGCTGCAGCCGGGAGAGAATGAACTGGAAATTGATCATACCGGAAATAACGACGGCTGCGAAGTTTATCTGGAATTTCTGGAGGTAACGGTGCGGCGGCCTTTTGTTGCGGAAGGCGGGAAACTGCATTTCCGCAAAGTGGTTCAGCCCCAGCAACCCCAGCTATTCCGGGTCAGCGGGTTTTCCGGCACGGTGCAGGTGTGGGACATCAGCGATTTTGCAGATATACGGCGCATTAATGCGCAGCAGACCGGCGGAGAAGTGGTTTTTCAGGAAGATCCGGCCGTTGTTAAACCTGCGGAATATTTTCTGTTTACTTCTTCCGCTATTAAATCGGTGGATCAGTTACAGCCGCTGGAAAATCATGTAAACCTGCGGGATCCTTCCCGCCGCGCCGGGTTTATCATCATCACCCCGGATGAATTTTACGACGCCGCTGCTTTTCTGGAAGATATCAGAGAAACCCAGGTGATCAATCCGCTGCAAACCGAGCGCATCCGCCTGAGCGATATCTTTCTCGAATTTTCCTCCTCAGTGCGGGATGTTACGGCAATGCGGGATTTCCTGAAGTATGCCTATGAAAACTGGAGCGATTCCTTAAAGTTCGTGCTGCTTTTCGGAGACGGCCATTATGACTACCGCAATATCGAGCTGAAAAATGTTCCCAATTATATCCCGCCCTTCGAAATAAGCGATACTTATGAAATTGACAGCCGGGAAAGTGATAATTTTTTTGTGGATTTCGGTTTTGGCAGCGGCGGAACCTACAGCATGGGCAATATAAATCCCTGGCTGCCCATCGCCCGCCTTCCGTTTAATAGTCTGGCGCAAATTGATATCTACCGGGAAAAAGCCGTTAAATATGAAAAATCATATCTGGTGGATGCCGATGAGAACGGCTGGCAGAACTGGGTTACTCTGGTCTCGGACGACAGCAAAGGCGGCGGGAACAGTAATAATGAACTTCATTACCATCTGGAGCCAACCTTAAGGGTGGAGAATCAATATATTCCGGAGAAGTTTAACCGCGCCCGCATCTTTCTGCACGATTATGAGCAGGTTCCCGGCGGGCTGGGCCGCTGGAAACCCAAGGCGACAGAAGACCTTCTGGACCGCATTAACCGCGGCACGCTGCTGATCAATTATTTCGGGCACGGAGATCCGGATACCTGGGCGCATGAATCCGTGCTGAACCGTTCCCGCGATCTGCCCCGGCTGGAAAATGTTTTTCGTCTGCCGTTGTGGGTGGCCGCCACCTGTACCTGGGGCAAGTATGATGATCCGGAGCGGGTCTCCATGAGCGAAGAGCTGATCTGGCTGCCGGAAAAAGGCGGCATCGGGGTCATCTCCGCCAGCCGTCCCGTTTATGTTGAAGGGAATAAGTCATTTGCTTACAGCTTCTACAATAATCTGTTTCATCATAAATCCGAGGTACAGCCCAGCCGTATTGTGGGGGAGGCGGTAAATATGGCAATGGGTTCCGGAGCCAACTACCAGAAATTTCACCTGTACGGCGATCCCACCCTGAATCTGGCCGATGCCCGTTACCGCGTGGAAATCCAGTCCATTGAACCGGATACGTTGAAAGCCCTCTCCACGGTAACCGTGCGTGCCGTTATCACCGATCAGAACGGGAACGGAATGCCGGCATTCCAGGGAAATGCAGTCCTGCAGGTGTTCGATGCCATGGACAGCCTTTCCGTAACCGAAGGAAACAGTGTATTCCGTTATGAATATAACGGCGGCACTATTTTTAAAGGGCTGGTAACGGTGAGTCAGGGAGAACTGACCGGCCGTTTTATTGTGCCGAAATCCATTAAGTACAAACATGCGCCCACCGGGCGCATCAGTTTTTATGCCTGGGATCCGGAAATGGGAGCTGCCAACGGGGCCCGCGAAGATCTGCTGTTTTACGGCAGTCAGTCGCAGGTTAATGACCCCGACGGACCCGGAATAGAAGTGGCGTTTAAAGATATGCCCAGCTTTTTCGACGGCGATTTTGTGAGCAGCCAGCCCACCCTGCTGGTAAATTTAAGTGATGAAAACGGTATCAATCTGACCGGAGAAGTGGGGCACCGTATTGAAGTGGTGATTGATAATAAT
>JBAPTX010000004.1:0-3436 GCA_049282375.1 Calditrichia bacterium | reverse complement strand
CGTATCTCCATTGCGGAACCTGAGGAATCTTAATCTTGTAAACCTCATAACAGGTAGGTAGGGATTGCTTCATGGCAATAAAAATTGAAAAAAAATCAAAAATGAAAATCGGTATCCCGACTGCTTCAATGCCGGATATCATCTTTCAGTTGCTCATTTTCTTTATGGTAAGCACCGTTTTAAGGCAATACACCGGCTTAAAGGTAAGCCTGCCTGATGCAAGTAAAATTGAGAAACTGCCTACAAAACGCCATGTCACCACCATTTGGGTGGACCGCTTTAATAATGTGGTGATGGATGATGTTACCATAAAAGATGTACATGAATTGAGATCTCTGGCGTATAACAAAAGAGCGGAAGATCCCCAGCTTATTGTATCCCTTCGGGTGGATCAGGACGCAGATATGGGGATGATAACCGATATTCAACAGGAGCTGAGGCAGGCAAATGCCCTGAAAATTAACTACTCAGCAATACCTGACTAAAGGTGAGGTAGGTATTATGGCTCATAATGAAAGAATTTATAAAGATCCTGAAGTGGATCTCAAACTTAAGTACCGGAGGTATTTTGAGGCGTCTTTGATAATTGCTCTGGTAGTGATTATCGGTGTGTTCTATTCTTTCAAAAAATTTGAATCCGGCTATGAGCTGGAAAAAAAGGTGGATGTTAAAATTGAAACCATAGAAATACCGCAGACAGAGCAAATTCAAAAACCGCCGCCTCCTGCTCGCCCTTCCATTCCGGTAGCATCCGAAGATGAGGATATTCCCGATGAATTGACCATTGAAGAAACCGAAATTGACTTCGATCAGGTCATTCAGGAGGAAGCGCCGCCGCCTCCCCCGGAGGAAGATGAACCCATTGTGGAGTTTTATGCACTGTCGGAAAAACCGGAAGTGGTAAAACGTGTGGAACCGGTGTATCCCGATCTCGCCCGCAAGGCCGGTATCGAGGGAATGGTGGTCACCAAAGTCCTGATCGACACCAAGGGCGACGTTGAAGATGTTCAGATTATCAAATCTCATCCCATGCTGGATGATGCAGCTTTAGCCGCCGCCCGTCAGTTTAAGTTTAAACCGGGTAAACAGCGGGACCGCTTTGTAAAAGTATGGATGACTATTCCGTTTACCTTTAGGTTGAAACAGTAAGTATTTATTCGGTTCATTTTTTAAAGGCAGTGCTGTTGGAAAACGGCACTGCTTTTTTTATTGATGCAGAAAATGCGATTTGTGGCATGAAAAACAAACGAACTCAGTGGATAGATGACCGCCGCATTTTTTTAGTCACCCTGCTGTTCACACTTACTGCTTTTGTCCTTCTGTTCTACTTTATTCCTGTATTTAATACACTGCAGCCAAACTCTGAACAGAACCCCCAAATTCCGCTGCAAATCCGCGGAATTCCGGAAATCCCCGCTACCGCACACCGAAAACCGCCCCCGCAAAAACCGCTGCTTCCCATTGCCGGGCCGGCAACAACAGATGAATTTCCTCCGGAGTTTACCGAAGAAACTTCTCTTTCCTCTAAAGATGTTTCTGATACTGTATTTTATTCTTCTCAAATCAAACCGGTTAATACAACTCCTGCCAGGCTGGTGTTGGAAAGCTATCCGAATCCTGCAGGTACTTCTTGCGGCGGTCAGGTTCAATTATTACTTTTAATAAATGAAGACGGGCAGGTTGCCTCAATTCAGGTGCTTCAAAATACCACCGCCTCCAAAAGATGTTTGCAATTAGCGTTACAGGCCGCAAAAAGCAGCCGCTGGATGCCGGCACAATGGAATGACCGGCCTGTTGAGAGTTGGATTAAAAAAAATTATAAATTCGAACCGGATTAATACTGCAATGAAGATCCTATTGTTTGAAGATGAAGGTTTCCGCAATCTGCTGCCGCTGGTGTACTTGCGTCCGGTTTGGGAATTGCGCTGCGGGGCCTATTTATTAATAGAGAAAATCCGAATGGAGCTGCCTGAGCACGCAATTTATTTAAGTGCACGTGAGTACCTGGAAAAATATTATTTTAGAAATGAAAATGCAAAGCCCGGGCAGAATGAAGAAGTGCTTCTGTTGAACGGCCGCTTACTGGCAAAAACAGGAGACGGTGCACGGCTGCTTTCTCTTGCTTCCGGTGAATCAATTGTCTCTGATGAATCCCTGATAGCCGCAAGATTAAAGTTCACTAAACTGGCAGACTACATGAGGGAGGGAGTTTTACAGACAGAGAGTCTGGTTGAACAGTTTTCTCCCGTGGAAAAAGAATTTCAGTTGATTAGATACCCCTGGGATCTGATTGAGGAAAATGGCAGACAAATCAGAATGGATTGGCAGCGGGCAGAACTTAAGCGTGATATCGAAGGCAGTGTGGATGAGGGGGCTCTATTGCTGCAAAAAGAGGATATCTATATCGGCAGGGGAGCCCGGGTTATGCCGGGCGCAGTCCTCAATGCAGAGAAGGGCCCTGTTTGGCTTGATGAGGGTGCGCTGGTAATGCCGAATGCCGTGCTGGAGGGACCGGTTTATGTGGGACCACAAAGCCGGATTAAAACCGGAGCTAAAATTTATGAGGATACTTCAGTGGGCCCTGTCTGTAAAGTCGGCGGAGAAGTGGAATCTGTTATTTTTCATTCATTTTCCAATAAACAGCATGATGGATTTTTAGGACATTCGGTGCTGGGAAGCTGGATCAATATCGGAGCCGATACCAATAATTCGGATTTAAAGAATAATTACGGACCTGTTTCTGTAAGCCTGAATGGCCGGCAGGTGGAAACCGGAAAGCAGTTTCTCGGACTGATCATGGGCGATCATTCTAAAACGGCAATTAACACTATGTTTAATACCGGCACCATTGTTGGAATGCACTGTAATGTTTTCGGAGCCGGTTTTCCGCCCAAATTCCTGCCTTCCTTCACATGGGGGGGGAGCGGCGGCATGAGAAATTACCGCTTTGAAAAAGCCATTGAAGTCGCAAGAATTGTTATGGCACGCCGGTCTGTGGAATTTACGGATAACCTGCAAAAATTATTTGAAGAAGCCGGCAATTTGGCGAATCAAATAGAAAAAAGGGAGAGAGTTCGGGGATGAGAGAGAATTTTGCAATTGGCATTGATATTGGCGGAACGGCAATTAAGTATGGAATTTGCAGCGATTCAGGAAAAATTATTGCAAAAGAAGCCATTGAAACACCGGCAGAATCATCAAAGGAAGATATTCTGCAAACCATTTCCGAACTGATCAGAAAAGCCCTTCAAAAAGCAGGTGAGAACTCCCTGGAAATTAAAGCTGTTGGTATTGGTACCCCCGGTTCAGTGGATGTAAATCGCGGTTATCTTATGGGTTTTACCCCGAATTTTACAAATTGGGGCGAAGCCGCTATTGCAGAAACTCTCCATAAAGAGCACCCGCTTCCCATTTTTGTTGATAATGACGCCAATCT
>JBAPTX010000003.1:0-3371 GCA_049282375.1 Calditrichia bacterium | reverse complement strand
GTTCAATGGCATTTACGCCCAGCCGCTGAAAATAATCCAGCGTATCGGCCAGGGTTTCAAAATCATGATCTGCCAGGAAATCCCGCAGCAGCATTTCATAAATAATCAGGTCCTTCTTTTCAGGCCGCTGAAAGGTATCGGAATAGACCCAGTTGAATGGCGTCTGAGCTGTTTCGAACACCGATACCGGAAAATCGGTTTTCCCTTCCGGAAACGGTTTCAGGCTGGGGTAAATCGAATCAGGGATATACTGATCATTCCACGGGTCCAGCAGCTTATCTGTGTAGGGATCGGCAATACGGATTTCGCCGTCCACCAGATACTGGAAGCCGTATTCCTGCCCGGGGGTGAGCCCGTCCACCTGCAGCCACCAGCGGACGCTGTCCGGGCCGATACTGTCGCGATTCATTAGATACTGCGTATCGACCATCCAGTTGTTAAAATCTCCGATGAGGTAAACAAAATCTTTGTAAGGTGCAAACAGAGACAAAGTTACGCTGGTTGGGCTGTTATAATTTATACCATCTTCTATTCCGGCTGGCGCCGCCCCATTCTGCACCGGCGGATTTATCATTGTATAAAACTCAGTACTGTCGGCATACCCGGCCGTATCGGTTCCGATAAAGGTAAATTTTTTATACCCATAGCCGTAAACAGCCGCCGCAAAATCATAATTCAGCGTGTCGCTGCTGGTTTGGGCCACCTGAAATCCATCAGCCAGCAGCCGCAGTTCGCTTACCCGGCTGTTGTTCACCACGGCGTTTCCGATGAAATGGATAGTATCCAGCAGTGAAATAAATAACGGCGAACGGCGTCCGTCACCAAAAGGAACCTCGACCTGCGGCTGCAGCACCGAAACCGTCAGCGGCGCAATAAAAATATCAATATTCCAGTTGGCGCCGCCGGTATTATGCCCCCAGTTACCGCCGGGGCTGGCCGGAGTGCCGGTGTTTACCACATAATGAATGCTGAAAATCGTAGAATCAGTGGGAAGCCGCACCTCCCAGATCTGCTGCGAATTTTTGGAAAACGGCGTGCGCGCCGCTACGCTGTCCGAATGGAGCACAGTACCTGCGGGACGCAGATACGCCGGCGGGGTCTGCCAGTTGCCGCTCCCCTGTTCGTTCACGCCCCAGTGCAGCACCAGAGTGGAAGTATTATTGGGAATTTCACTGTTCTGTGCGGGATCAAAATAGATGGTTACCGTGTCCCCGGCGGAAGGCTGCGCGGGCTCCCACCAACTGCCGTTCTGGGACTGCACAGCGCCGATTAAAATAATGATTATCAATAATAAAATGTGAAAACGCATATCAAAACTCCTCGGCTGAAACAATAATTCTTTAAATAAACACCTTCTTGCAACTACCGGCAGACTGCTATTCCGCCAGATAAATCCATGTGGTAAATCCCGGCATTGCTTCTATGTATATACTATCGGCCGGCGAAATCAATCCATCATTTAAATAATTCTTCCATTCTCCGGGTCTAAGCTGCTTCCGCAGGCTGTCCGGCATGGTCACAACCAGTTTTTCCACCGGCCGGTTTTGAAGATTACAGACCACCAGCGCCTGATGTTCTTCCCCAAAGCGCAGAAAAGCCCCTGCCGAACCCTTGAACGAAGCGGTTTGCAGCGGGTAAAAGGTATCGGTTGTAAAACAGTCGTATTTTTTGCGAATGGTAATCAGAGATTTATAAAGGTTCAATAAGCTGGGATCGGCTTCGTCCCGGTTAAGTTGCGATTTGTCGAACAGGGAAGGTTTTTCGGTTTCGCCCATTTCCTGCCCGGCATAAATCAGGGGAATTCCGGGAGCGGTAAAAAGCAGGGTGGCATACGCTTCAATGGCTTCCGGTCCAAACACCTTCAGACTTCGCTGTTCATCGTGATTTTCCAGAAAGCGCATGGGAAGCGCATTTTCCGGATAGCGATCCTGTTTGTCCTCAATGTGGCTTACAATATCCACCGTGCGGCGTTCGCCATTACGGAT
The DNA here is from genome assembly GCA_049282375.1 of Calditrichia bacterium. Lineage (GTDB taxonomy): Bacteria > Calditrichota > Calditrichia > RBG-13-44-9 > RBG-13-44-9 > JBAPTX01. The sequence goes on along the minus strand of JBAPTX010000003.1, from coordinate 1,386 downwards.
TGCTGTCATAATATGATATTCGGACCAGCTATAATCGGAATTAAAACCGGCCATTAGCAGTGCCGGGCTTTCCCACTCCGCCAGCAGGTAAATATCGGATTTAAGTTTATGCAGCTCCGGCAGTGCTTCTTCCCAGAAATCGACCGGCACCATCCCCGCCACATCGCAGCGGTAGCCATCGATGTCGAATTCGCGAATCCAGTACTTCATGGTTTCAATCATATACCGGCGCAGTTCTTCATTATCGTAATTAAAATCGGTAATATCGCTCCAGTCCGCCACTTCCCGCGTAAAATTCCCCTGCGCGTCCCGCATAAACCAGTCCGGATGTGCTTTCATCAGCACATTATCGTTGGCGGCATGGTTGGGCACCATTCCGATAATCACGTGCATTCCCCGCGCATGTATTGCGTTCACCAGATCGCGAAAGTCCTCCTTTGTGCCGTATTCCGGGTTAACCGCGCGGAAATCGCGGATGGCAAAAGGGCTGCCAAGCGTGCCTTTTCGCCCTTTTTCACCAATCGGGTAAATGGGCAGCAGCCAGATGATATCCACCTGCAGCGAGTCGATGTAATCCAGTTTCTGCTGCAATGCCCGGAAGGTCCCTTCCTGCGTATAAACACGGGGGAAAACCTGATACAGAGTACCGTTGCGCGCCCAGACCGGCGCAGGCGGGATGGTTTCTCCGCTGTAATCCGGTGGCAGATCCTCCGCTACTTTTTCCAGACAGCCGTATTGAACCACCAGCAGAGATATCAATACAACAACAGCAAACAAAAATTTAGTATCCGATTTATTCATGCGCCTCTTCCATTTTATTGAATGTATAAGGTTCCATGCGCGAAAAGTCCAGATGGATAAGCGGATTGCCGGGATATTTTTCGCGCAGCAGCCTGTCCAGCAGTTCAAATTCCCCCGGATGCAGTTCAATAACCGCCTGACTAACATCCACGCCGGTGCGCAGCCCGAATAAGGTGATATCCAAAACCATGTGGTTCATGGCGATGTTCACGATAGCGGTATTTTTAGTCCAGGCTGTTTTTTTCTGAATATGCCGGTTGGCCTCACCCATCAATAATTCCTGCCGGTCGCAAACCAGCAGCAGCTTATGGTCCCAAACTTTTTCCAGTTCGGTTTCATCCAGTCCGTAACTGTAAACCTGCCCGATACCCTGAATATCGGTAAATGAGAAAATAACCAGCTTTATGCCCCTCGCTTCCGCCAGCCGCAGTTCCTCAATTAATTCCCTAAGTTCCTGATTCCAGACAGACAGGTATATTTCCCTTTTTGCCGAAGTGATCATCTCCTTTGCCTTTGAGATCAGGTTGGCATAACCGGTAATGTTCCATAACTGCCCCCTTTCCAGATTGGTATCCAGCTCGGAGA
>JBAPTX010000002.1:0-3756 GCA_049282375.1 Calditrichia bacterium | reverse complement strand
CGGCACAACTTACCAGGCACAGGTCCGGATTTTCAGCAACGATCCGGTCAACCCGTCCATTATCGTTCCGGTTACCCTTTATGCAAAACAACCGAGCGCCCTGGAGCAGCCCGGTGAGCTGCCCCGTCAACTGGCACTGTTCGCCAATTATCCCAATCCCTTTAACCCCGAAACGGTAATTGCCTTCGACCTGCCTGAGATGCTGCCGGTCCGGCTGGAGATTTTTAATGTGCTCGGACAGAGTGTAAATATTCTAATCAACAGGCAGTTGGGGCCGGGGAATTACCGCTTTACCTGGAAGGGAGACAACCAGCAGGGCAAACCGCTGTCCAGCGGGATTTATCTCTACCGGCTGACCGCCGGCAAACAAACGCTGGTGCGGAAAATGCTGCTGGCGCGCTAAAAAAACTGAAGCCCGGGTAAAAGCACCCGGGCTTTTTTTTTATACGCCCTGTCCGAATCCAGCTATAAGCCGCCTTTTGATACGCACAGGGGACAGCACATATTCATGAAATGCTGTTTTCGGAATTCAGGCTGCGGGAAAATTTTTTACCGGAAGGCTGATAATGAAAGTGGACCCTGCCCCCGCTCTGCTTTTTGCTGTAATGCTTCCGCCATGTCTCTCGGCAATTTTTTTACAGATGGATAACCCCATACCGGTTCCCCGGAAATCTTTGCGGTTATGCAGCCGCTCGAACGGCATAAAAATTCTGTCAGTAAATTTTTCATTAAAACCGATACCATTATCCTCAACAAAAATCCGGCAGTACCCTTCCACTATTTCACTATGAATTTTTACTTGCGGATTTTTGTTTTCCTGAATATAAATCAAGGCATTCTCAATCAGATTTTGGAAAAGCTGGCGCATCTGATCGGGTTCTGCTTCAATGGAAGGCATTTTACCCACATCCACCCGGCCCCCGGTTTCTTCTAAAACAATTTCCAGATCACTCAGGGCATTCTGAACAGTATCCTGTAAATCTACTGTTTTAAAGGGCAGCGCCTGGGTTTCAATGCGGGAATACTTGAGCAGGGCATTCAACAGGTCCTGCATCCGTTTTATGGAATGCTGCATGCGTATCAGGTAATCCTGAGCCGTTGCGCCTACATTGGCGGCATATTTTTCCAAAACCAGATTGGCAAAAATATGGATTTTTCTGAGCGGTTCCCGTAAATCATGGGAGGCAATAAAAGCAAAATTCTGCAACTCGCCGTTTATTTTTTCCAGTTTTTTTATATACGATTGACGTTCTTCCTCATTTTTCTTCCGTTCGGTTAAATCCGTTACAATAATGCAGATCCAGCGCTCATTTTCCACTTCTACGGTTTTGGCTGATAATTCTACAGGTATCAGTTTGTTATGGTCGGACATTAAGCGGACCTCTTCACGGATGTTATCCGCCGCTTTCTGTTGTAGAATGGATTGACAAATTTGCAGATCGGACGGGGAGATGTAGGAGGGAAGAGAGTTTCCGATCAGTGTGAACTCTCTTTTTAAATTCAGCATTTTTTTAAAACTGGAATTTGCATAAAGAATCGTTCCTTCCAGGGACAGAATGAGGGCTCCCTCGTTAATTGACTCGAAAATAACCCGGTAGATATAATTTGCCCCTTTCAGGGTATATACCTGCTCCTCCCCTTTCGGGGATTGCAGCACAAGTGCATCAATGCCTCCATTTTGAATGGCAGAAAGAGTCTCTTCACTTTCGGCCAGACGCCTGTTCAGATGATCAATTTCCTGCAGCAACGATTCCACAGAGGGTGTTTTACCCGTTGTTTTCATCCGCTTAACCCTGTTACAAGCCTTTATTAGATTGGCAAAAAAAGTTAATCTGTATAGATTTCCAGACCATCCAGCACCCGTACTGTATCGGACAGGTCTCCAATGAATTTTTTCCGCGGTGCCGGTTGAACCCTGATCAGTGTTGGAATGGCAATGACATTTTCTTTCCTGGCCTGATCGGGGTGTTGATAAATATCAACAATTTCCAAATGATACCGTCCCTCCAGATGATCAGCACATATCTTTTTGATATTGTCAAGTGCCTTCATCGAGCGCGGAGTTATTCCGGACACAAACAGTTTTAATACATAATTTTTCTCTTCTTGTATCATAACCTGATATTCTGCTTAGCAGTTGAATATCCTTTTTAATAGTGTTCTCTGTGTTTTATATCCAGCCCCACCAGTACCCGGTCGGTATCGGCAAGATCTCCAATAATCTTCCGGATCGGCGGCGGCAGTTTTCGGACCAGGGTGGGGATAGCTAATATCTGATCTCCGCGGGCCAGTTTGGGATTTTCCAGCAGGTCAACTATTTCAATAGAATATCTGCCGCTGAGATGGTCCTCGCAAATTTTTTTCAGGTTTTCAAATGCTTTAATTGATTTAGGCGTCTGGCCTGCAATGTAAAGACGTAATTCATATCTTTCTTCAGAATTCACTTTTCCCTGCTTTCAACTCCAGATGGAGTTTTTTTTGAATCATCTACAGCAGTATTTTGATCCCATTACTGCCGATCTTGAATTTATTAATTTTATTGGAGGTTTCCATTCCACGGGATTTTACAATTGAAATAAGGCGCTCGAAATAATTGCTATTGGAACCTGCTGTATATTGATCCAGGTGTCGGTTATAGAAGAGAAACCGGTAATTTGTTCGATATCATTCCTATTCTCTCCAATCAGGTTTGTATACAATGAAGTCATCATATTCCTTTTTACAAAATCGAGAAGACGCAGAAGCAGAAGTTTAACTTCGAATTTTGTCCCGACATAAAGCAGGTCCGATATGGGATCAATTACAATGGTGAGTGGTTTGAATTCCCCGGCAATGTGCTGTATGGTTAAAAGATGCTTTTCCAATCCATAAAAAGTAGGCCGAATGGCATGAAAGCGCAGAAGGTCCTTATTTTTCCATTTCTGCAGATCAATTCCAATGGTCCGCATATTCCGGATAAGTTGGTCCGGCGATTCTTCGAAACATATAAATAGGCATTTTTCACCCCGGCGGCAGGCTGCTTCCGCAAAATGAGCGGCAATGCTGGTTTTTCCGGTTCCGCCTCTTCCCGAAACGAGAATGCTGCTTCCTTTATAAAACCCTTCTCCGCCTAACATCTTGTCCAATTCCGGAATACCGCTGGAAATACGCTCAGGGGATACTTTATAGTCCAGGTTTATAGAAGTCACCGGCACTACCGTAATTCCCCCGTCTCCGATTAAAAATGGATATTCGTTGGTTCCATGGGTGGAACCCCGGTATTTAACGATACGCAGCCTGCGGGTAGCAACCTGTTCTACCATACGGTTATCCAGTAAAATAACACAATCCGAAATGTATTCTTCCAGACCGAAGCGGGTAATGGTTTTATCTCCTTTTTCCGCTGTTATTACTGCGGTCACTTCCTTCTCCCGCAGCCAGCGAAACAGCTTGCGGATTTCGGCACGCAGAATAGATTCATTCTTGAATCCTGAAAACAGGGATTCCAGTGTGTCCAGGACAATTCTTTTTGCCCCGACTGAATCAATGGCATAGCCCAGCCGGATAAACAATCCGTCCAGATCATATACACCTGTTTCTTCCATTTCGCTTTGTTCAACATGAACATATTCAATGTGGAGTTTTTTCTGCTTTTCCAGCTCATCCAGATTAAAGCCCAATGAATGAACATTTCTTACAAGGTCTTCCTCTTTTTCTTCAAAGGAAACAAATACACCGGGTTCATTATATTGAACTGCACCGTTAAATAAGAATTCC
>JBAPTX010000001.1:0-4645 GCA_049282375.1 Calditrichia bacterium | reverse complement strand
GGTTTTGCCGGAGATATTCACCTCATCCAGCCCGTTCTCGCCTGCCACCACCATCCCGCTGAAAATACCGAATTCCCTCAGCACATCCGCCATCAAACGGCATAAACCGGCATCATACACCCCGATTAGTTGCCGTTTGGTTAACGCCGGTTTGGTAAGCGGGTCCAGAATGTTGATCATGGTGCGGGCGCCCAGATTCTGGCGGATTCCTGCCAGATTGGGCGGCGAAGGTTTGTAGCGGGGGGCAAAAATAAAAGCCAGACCGGTCTTTTCAAAAATTTTATAAAATTCATCCGGGAAAAGTTCGGTTTTAACCCCGAGGGCTTTCAGCACATCGGCGCTTCCGCAGCGGCTGGAAACGGAATGATAGCCATGCTTTACCACCCGTGCTCCGGCGCCGGCCGCAACAATGGAGGCAACGGTGGAAATGTTAAAGGTGCCCAGATTATCCCCGCCCGTGCCGCTGGTATCTATCGCATTTTCATCCGCAATGGACAATGGCGTGATGCGTTCCCGGTATGCCTGTACACTGCCGGCCAGTTCATCAACAGTGCTGCCCTTCATCTGCATTGCAATCAGAAAAGCGGAAATCTGGGCTTCACTGGCCTGCTCGTTGAGGATTTCCTCCATCACCTGATAAGCCTCCTGACGGGTCAGGCTGCCCCCCTCCATAAACTTTGCGATCGCTTCTTTAATCATGCCCTTTCCGCTCCTTCCTGTCCAGATGCATTTGAATTTTCCGCTGCATGTTCCTGTCCGGTGCGCGATTGTGGTGAACCGGGATAAAGCTGTTTTTGAACTCCCAGCTTCCGTTGCTTTTTTCCACCTGCAGAAATCCCAGAAATTCACCATCAGTACCGGGCTGAACGATTACCTGTGCCTGTTTTAACACCTGTTGTCTTTGTTGCGAATGCCCGGCAATTATTATTTGAATTTGCGGGAACTGTTCTGCAATCTGCAGTGCCCGGTCAAACCCTCCGTGATATAATAAAATCCGGATTTCAGCTTTAGCGGTTTCCTGTCGCAGCAGTTTCGTCAGACTTTCCCGAACGGGAACAGCGGAATACAATCTTGTATTCCCCGCAAAGGAATCATTTGCATCAAATATACTGAATACAGCAATCCGGCAGCCGTCGCCAGTCCGGATAATACGTAGCGAATCCGGTCTTTGAATTTGATCGCGCAGACGCAGATTTCCCGCTACAAGCGGGAGCGGATTTAATGAAAGTTGCCGGTGAAGAAACTCGCTGCCTTCCGTGAATTCCTGCTCACCCAGTCCCACCGCAGTGTAGGACAGCCGATTCATAAACTCCCACATCAGATGATTGAGAACTGGTGCGCGATAGCTGTTAAGGAAGTCGCCGCTGTCAAACAGCAGTAAGCGGGGATGCTCCCGCCGAAGCGAATCGATAACAGTGGAAAGATACGCGATACCGCCCAGATCGCTCCCCGGGCAGTCGCAGGGCTGCACCTGGCCGTTGAGGTTTGCGGTATAAGCAATGCAGATCGTTTGCTGCGGCACGGCCGCATCAACCGCCGTTAAATGCAGAAGAAAGGTAAAAAGAAAAAGTAATGTGAGAGATTTCAGATCCATCTTTTCAAAACCTGAAAAGCTTCTTCCTGCCGGGACAGCCGGTGTTTTTTATCTTTTCAACTGCGGTAACTGCTGGTCGGCATGCCACGAACTCCGCACCAGCGGGCCGCTTTCCACATAGTGGATGCCGGCTTTTTCCGCCTGTTCTTTTAACTGCAGGAATTCTTCCGGATGGTAGTATTTCTGCACCGGCAAATGGCGTTTTCCGGGTTGAAGGTACTGCCCGAGGGTTAAAATATTCAGATTAATCCCGGCCAAATCATCAAAAAGTGCGGATAGTTCCTGTTGAGTTTCCCCCAGCCCCAGCATAATTCCCGTTTTGCTGACCAGACCTGCGGCTGATGCTTCTCTCAGAATATTAAGTGATCTGTTGAAATCTGCTCCGGCACGCGCTTCCTGATACAGATGGGGCACCACTTCAAGGTTGTGATTTAAGATATCCGGCCTTGCTGAAAAGACATACTGCAGTGCAGTTGTATTGCCCTGAAAATCCGGGATAAGCACTTCAATAGAACACCCGGGACTCTCCAGCCGGATTGCCAGAATGGTTTCTGTGAAAAATGAAGCGCCGCCATCGGCAAGGTCATCCCGTGTCACAGAAGTAATCACAGCATGGCGCAGTTTCAGTTTGCAAACTGCATCAGCAACCCTTTGCGGTTCATCCCGGTCTGCCGGTTCCGGTTTCCCGGAAACTACTGCACAAAAACGGCAATTCCGGGTACAGATATCTCCCAGAATCATAAACGTGGCAGTACGCCGGGACCAGCAGTCCCCCAGATTCGGACAGCGGGCACTCTGACATACCGTGTGTAAGCCTTCGGCATCCACCAGATCTTTGACCTGCCGGTAATTGCCGCCCCCGGATAAATGCACTCTAAGCCAGGAGGGTTTTCGGTTTGTTAAGTTATTATTTTCCATCAGAATAAGTCAAGTTACCAGCGGACCAGGGCGGATGCCCAGGTGAAACCGCTACCGAAAGCAGCCAGCGCCAGCAGGTCTCCTTCTTTAATGCGTCCTTCTGCCTCTGCTTCGCTGAGGGCGATGGGAATGGTAGCCGCAGTGGTATTCCCGTATTTCTGGATATTACTGTAAACTTTATCCATTTCAATACCCAGACGGCTGGCGACTGCTTCCGTAATCCTCAAATTGGCCTGATGCGGTACCACCAGATCCACATTTTCGATCCTTTCACCCGCCGCATTCAGCGCTTCGTTAATAACTTCCGGGAAACGCGTGACGGCATGTTTAAAGACATATCGCCCTTCCATTTTAGGATAGATGCGATCCGTCTCCAGCATTTCCGGTGTAATTCGGGGATGATGAGTGACTGCCGGCCATTCCGCCCATAACTTTTTAGCAAACCGGCCATCCGCATGCAGGTGGGTTGTCAGCACGCCGCGATGGTCATCTTCCCTGCCGACCAGCACTGCTGCGCCGGCGCCGTCTCCAAAAAGAACCGCCATATCCCGGCCGCGGGTGGTCAGGTCCAGACTGGTGCTTTGAATTTCAGCGCCTACCAGAAGAATCGTTTTATACATTCCGGTGCGGATGAACTGATCCGCCACTGACAGGCCATAAATAAATCCTGTGCACTGGTTGCGAATATCCAGCGAAGGAACACCGGGAATTCCCAGTTTCTCCTGCAGAAAACAACCGGCACCGGGAAATTCATAATCCGACTGCATTGTTGCAAAAATGATCAAATCCAGATCTTCGGCGGGAATCTGAGCTTTCTCAAGCGCCATTTCACTGGCTTTAAAGGCAAGTCCAGAAACGGTTTCGCCCGGCTCCACCCAGCGGCGTTCTTTAATTCCGGTGCGTTCAATAATCCACTCGTCTGTGGTATCCATCCATTGCTGTAAATCTTTATTGGTAACGATTCGCTCCGGCAGAAAATGTCCCACACCGGCAAAACAGGTTCTGTTCATTTGGTAACCTTTCCCGTTCGTTCTTCAACGTTGGCAAAGGAAATTTAGCGGGAGATTACTTGTTTTTCAAGGAGAGAAAAAATGCAGCCGGATCCCATGAATGTTAATGAAACTGTCTGCCTTCCTGCAGAGGGAAACCCCGCAGGAACTCTTCAGCGGACATTATTTTTTTACCCTGCCGCTGCAGTTCCAGAATTCTGACTACACCGGGGCTGCACGAAACTGTGATTTGATTTTTAACTGAAAGAATGGTTCCCGGAGGCTGTGCAACGGATTCTGAGGAAACAACTTCCGCACGGTAAAACTTGAAAATGATGTTCTGAAGTTCTGCGAATGCGGCAGGATGGGGTGAGAGGCCATGTATCCAGTTTTTCACCTGTCCGGCAGGCTGCTTAAAAGAAAGCCGGCACATCTCTTTACTGATTTTGGGAGCCGGTGTTGCCAGCATGTCATTTTGCGGAAGGGGCTGCAGATTTCCGCTTTCAAGACCATCCAGCGCTTTCAGCAGCAGTTCCGCACCTCTTTCCGAAAAACGGTCGTGCAGACTGCCTGCGGTTTCATCGGGAAATATCCTGCTTTTTTCCTGCAGCAAAATACCGCCCGCATCAATCTCACGCGAAATACGAATAATGGTAATGCCGCTTTCGGTTTCCCCATTAATGATCGTCCAGTTCAAAGGTGCGGCGCCGCGATATTTGGGAAGTAATGATGGATGAAGATTGATGGTGCCCAGGGTTGGAAGTGAAAAAACCAATTCCGGTAAAATACGAAAGGCCACCACCACAAAAATATCGGCATTTAATGATTGAAGTGCTTGCAGAAAAGCCGGGTCTTTTAACTTTTCCGGCTGAAGGATGGGATGAAGATTTAGATTCTGTGCTGCTTTCTTAACAGGGGTGGGAATCAACTCCTGCCCGCGCCCGCGGGGGCGGTCCGGCTGACTGACCACCCCGACCACTTTATGATGAGACCGGGATATTTTTTGAAGAGCGGGTACCGCAAAATCCGGGGTACCCATAAAGACTACCCGCAGACTGCTCACCGGAAACTGTAATCTCCTTCCAGTTCACGTAACTGCGGTTCCAGTAATTTCAGTTTCAGGGGAGGCAGATGATCTATAAAG